>RFXV01000171.1 GCA_009921445.1 Flavobacteriia bacterium | reverse complement strand
GAGTGAGCCCCAAATGACCCATGACGGGAATACCTGCAGTCAAAATGCGTTCGATGGATCCCATGACCTCCTCACCTCCCTCGAGTTTGACTGCGTGTCCCCCGCTCTCCTTCATGATGCGAATGGACGAATTCAGCGCCTCTTTTGAGTTGCCCTGATAGGAGCCAAAGGGCAGATCGACCACCACAAGTGCTCGTTCCACCGCACGTACCACCGAAGAGGCATGGTAGATCATCTGATCCAGAGTGATGGGCAGGGTGGTCTCATGACCGGCCATTACATTGCTCGCCGAATCACCTACCAGGATGACATCCGTACCTGCATGATCGACCATTTTGGCCATGGTGTAATCATAGGCTGTGAGCATGGTGATCTTTTCACCTCGCTGCTTCATTTCCTGCACAGAGGCCGTAGTGACCTTCTTGAATTCTTTGGTTTGAACAGACATGATCAGTAGTGCTTCGGGGCCAAAGCTATACAATATCTTTGCGCCCGCATTCGCCATGAAGTACCTACGAATCATTACCATCTTTTTGTTCTCACTTGGCCTGATGAGCTGTGAAAACGACCTGAATGTGAACGACGATTGGTCGGACATCACAGTGGTCTATGGAATACTGGACAGGACCCAAGACACCAATTGGGTGCGCATTCACAGGGCATGGCTTGGACAGGACAAGGTGAGCATAGGCGCCCAAAGCTCGGATTCGATCTATTATGCTCAGACGCTATTGGTTCAACTAGAGGAACTGAATGCATCCGGTGAGATCGTGCACCTGATCGATCTGATCTTTGACAACAGCAGCCGTGATCTAGAGGAAGGTGAGTTCACCACCGAAGAGTACCGACTTTACCGCACGAGCGAAACGCTCAAAGCAGAGACCGAGTACCGCCTGCGCATCCAAAAGAACAACGGCAACCCCGATATCACCGCAACCACCCGCGTGCTGGAGGACGATCTTCGCGTGGTTCGCCCCACGCCTGCCCAACTCATCGCTCTTGAACCGCTGAAGGACTATACCATTCAATTCGACACTCAAGAGGGATCCAAGATCTTTCAGACCTACGTGACCCTGCGCTACAAAGAACATCCGATCGGGCAGCCCGGACAGCTCAGCTACCACGAGGCAGTGGCCCGACTGCCAGTGACCGATGTGAACAATACCGGCGGAGACGTCCGGGTGATCGTGGGCTACAATACAGAAAGTCTCCTTCAGAGCTTTCGCAACGAAGTTCCCTACGACCCAGGTGTATGGCGCTATTTTCAGGCTTTGGACTTCACCGTTCTCGCCGGGGATGAAGACCTCCATACATTCATCAATGTCAATCAGCCAGCGACGGGCATCGTTTCGGAACGACCCGATTTCTCCAACATCGAGGGCGGATATGGTCTGTTCGCCTCACGGGCATTGAACGGCCGATACAACAAGTCCCTCAATGAAGCAGGGCTGAATAATCTGATCCTGAGTGACCTCACCTGCGACCTGAACTTCGTGAAGGTGACAACCACTGACACCTGTTGGTGCGATCAGGGCAATCTCGCCTGCCAGTAGGCGCACTCTCTGACACAATGTCCGCTTAAGTGCGGGGATTTTTGCCTCTGGCCTGACACGGAACCGTTGGCACAGCTATTGACCTTTCGAGGCGAATTTGAAAATGAACCAAATGAGTAAAGTAATCGGAATCGACCTCGGGACCACAAATTCGTGCGTCGCCGTTATGGAAGGAAACGAACCTGTGGTCATTCCCAACAGCGAAGGACACAGGACCACTCCATCCATGGTCGCTTTTGTAGAAGATGGTGAGCGCAAGGTCGGAGACCCCGCCAAGCGTCAGGCCATCACCAACCCTACCAAGACCATTTATTCCATCAAGCGCTTCATGGGCAAATCCTATTCGGATTCCTCGCGTGAAGTAGACCGTGTTCCCTACACGGTGAGTAAGGGAGACAACAATACACCACGGGTGGACATCGACGGAAGGCTCTACACCCCGCAAGAACTCTCGGCCATGATCCTTCAGAAGATGAAGAAGACCGCCGAAGATTATCTGGGCGCCAGTGTTTCTGAAGCGGTGATCACAGTTCCGGCCTACTTCAATGACGCCGAACGACAAGCGACAAAGGAGGCGGGAGAAATTGCCGGACTCACTGTCCGTCGCATCATCAACGAACCCACAGCTGCCGCTTTGGCCTACGGTATCGACAAGAAGCAGCAGGAAGAGAAGATCGTGGTATTTGACTGCGGCGGAGGCACGCATGATGTCTCGATTCTCGAATTGGGCGACGGAGTCTTTGAAGTGAAATCCACCGATGGCGACGTCCACTTGGGCGGAGATGACTTCGATCAGAAGATCATCGATTGGCTGGCCGAGGAATTCAAGACCCAGGAAGGCATCGATCTGAGAGAAGATGCCATGGCCCTGCAGCGACTCAAAGAAGCTGCTGAAAAAGCCAAGATCGAATTGTCGAGCACCAGCTCAACGGAGATCAACCTGCCCTACATCACAGCCACTTCAAGCGGACCAAAACACCTGGTCCGTCCGTTCAGCCGTGCACAGTTCGAACAGCTCGCCTCAGACCTGATCGACCGCACGATCGAACCTTGCCGCACAGCACTCGAAAAAGCTGGCCTGAGCACCGGAGACATCGACCAGGTGATCCTTGTGGGTGGTTCCACCCGTATCCCGGCCATTCAGGATGCCGTTAAGAATTTCTTTGGAAAGGAAGCGTCCAAAGGGGTCAACCCAGATGAAGTTGTGGCCATTGGTGCAGCCATTCAAGGAGGCGTGCTCAGCGGAGACGTGAAGGATGTGCTCCTGTTGGATGTCACGCCGCTCTCTCTGGGCATCGAGACCATGGGCAGTGTGTTCACCAAATTGATCGAAAGCAACACGACCATTCCGACCAAGAAGTCAGAAACCTTCTCCACAGCAGCCGATAACCAGCCCAGTGTGGAGATCCATGTCCTGCAGGGCGAGCGTCCTATGGCAGGAGACAATAAGACCATCGGCAGGTTCCACCTCGATGGCATCCCTCCTGCGCCACGCGGTACCCCACAGATCGAAGTGACCTTCGACATCGACGCAAACGGTATCTTGAATGTATCCGCCAAGGACAAAGCCACCGGCAAGGAACAGAGCATCCGCATCGAAGCCTCCTCTGGCCTCTCCAAGGACGAGATAGACAAGATGAAGCAGGAAGCCGAGGCC
>RFXV01000018.1 GCA_009921445.1 Flavobacteriia bacterium | reverse complement strand
GCACGCGGCCCAACATCCTCGATGTCTTCATTGCCTTCTTTGGTGGCCTGGCAGGTATTCTGGCCGGTTCGCGAAAGGAAAAGAGCAATGTGGTCCCCGGGGTAGCCATTGCGACCGCTCTGATGCCGCCCTTGTGCACTGCGGGTTATGGGATCGGTACGGCCCAATGGGAATTCGCCTTGGGTGCCTTTTACCTCTTCCTGATCAATAGCATTTTCATCAGTATCGCCACCTTTCTCGTGGTGCGTTTGCTGCGTTTTCCACTGGTGGATTTCTCAGATCCGGCCAAAGAGCGCAGAGCGCGCAGGTACATAACGGGCTTTGCTTTGGTGACGATCGTTCCTGCGATCTGGGTGTTCCTCCTCACAGTCAAGGAGACGCTTTTTCTTCGCTCGGCCGATCAGTACGTGCAGGAGATCGTGGACCATCCGGGAGCCGAGATCGTAAAGACCGAGGTTGAATACAGCGATACGCTCAATACGATTCAGATCGTGCTCATGGGCAAGAGGGTGCCGGCCGATGTCATCAGGGATTGGAAGGGCAAGATGTCACTCTACTCACTGGACAATACACGATTGGAAGTGATCCAGGGAGAAGAAGTGGAACAGGCAATGAATGATGATGTCCGTATGATGGTGGATGTCTTCAACAAGGCGCAGAACGACCTGCTAAAGAAAGATACGCGGATACAGCTTCTGGAGGCGCGCTTGCAGTCCATGGAGGCCAAACGGATCGATTTTCAGAAGCTCTCCACATCCGTCCATCTTCAGCATCCACAGATGCAGTCCTTCGATATGTCCTTCCGATTGCATTCCGACTTCGAACGGGTAGATACCATACCGTATTTCGCCGTGCAGTGGAGAGATGAGGCCGATAAAAAAGAATGTGTTCAGCGCGAGCAGCAGCTGGCCGCCTGGCTCGAATTCGAACTTGGATTGGACACACTCGTCCTATTGCGGGCCGATGCCCAAAGAGAATGACGCCCGATCCTCACCTAAAGATCAGTTAATTCTTTCCGGTCATTGCTTCTGGACGCACCCACTGATCGAATTGTTCGCCCGTGAGGTGTCCGAGTTCGATGGCTGCATCTCTTAGCGTACTCCCTTCTTTATGGGCCTTCTTGGCGATCTGTGCGGCCTTGTCGTAGCCGATGTGTGTATTCAGTGCGGTGACCAGCATCAGGCTGTTCTCCAAGTGTTTTTGGATCATGGGTTCATTGGGCCGTATCCCTTCAATACAGTTTTCTGTGAAGGAGACGCAGGCATCTCCGATGAGACGGGCAGATTCCAGCACATTGGTGGCGATCAGCGGCTTGAAGACATTCAACTCGAAATGACCTGTGGACCCGCCTACACTGACGGCCACATCGTTTCCGATCACCTG
Source organism: Flavobacteriia bacterium (assembly GCA_009921445.1). Lineage (GTDB taxonomy): Bacteria > Bacteroidota > Bacteroidia > Flavobacteriales > Schleiferiaceae > RFXV01. The sequence continues at coordinate 17,805 of RFXV01000018.1, read as the reverse complement.
AGCAGCCACCATGGTCAGTGCCTCGGGCTGGGTGGGATTCACTTTTCCGGGCATGATGGACGAACCGGGTTCATTGTCGGGAATGATCAATTCCCCGATCCCGCAGCGCGGGCCTGAGCTCAGCATCCGGATGTCGTTGCCGATCTTCATGAGTGAAACGGCCAGGCGCTTCAGTGCACCGGACATCTCTACCATTGCATCGTGCGCGGCCAGAGCCTCGAATTTATTGGGTGCGGACACAAAAGGATGGCCCGTGAGCTCGGCAATGTGCCCGGCTACTTTTTGGGCATACCCCTGGGGTGTATTCAGGCCGGTTCCTACGGCTGTTCCGCCAAGAGCCAGTTCGGCAACCATCTCCTGCGCATTTTTCAGTGCCCGAATGCCGTTGTCGAGTTGCTGCACATAACCGCTGAATTCCTGTCCGACGGTAAGTGGCGTGGCATCCATGAAATGCGTACGCCCGGTCTTCACCACATGGTCGAATTCCTTTGACTTGTTGGCCAAAATATTTCTCAGCAGTTCGACCCCCGGGAGGGTGATCTCTTCAACACACCGGTAGGCGGCGATGTGCATGGCCGTGGGAAACGTATCGTTGGAAGACTGCGATTTGTTGACGTCGTCGTTGGGGTGGAGCACCTTTTTTTCGTCGGTCAGCGCCCCTCCCTGAAGCACGTGGCCGCGGTTGGCGATCACCTCATTCACATTCATATTCGATTGAGTGCCCGATCCGGTCTGCCAGACGACCAGCGGAAATTCGTCGTTGAGTTTCCCCTCGAGGATCTCATCACAGACGCTTCCGATCCACTGACTCTTTTGGGCATCCAGTACCCCGAGTTCTGCATTGGTGCGGGCTGCAGCCTTTTTTAAAAAGGCGAATGCATGGACGATCTCGATCGGCATACTGGCTTCCCGGCCGATCTTGAAATTGTTTCTGCTGCGTTCGGTCTGGGCGCCCCAATAACGGTGGGCGGGGACCTCAATGGGTCCCATGGTGTCCCGCTCGGTACGGTATTCCATGATGATGAGATTTAAAGTGCAAATGTAGGGGGCAGCGCTAGCTGCAAAACCCAATTTGGCTTACTTTTGACCAAACTTTGGATATGTTCATCAAGCTGCTTGGTTTTTTTGCTTTCCTGTTCATTTTCCTCATGGGATTTTCCATGCTGATCTTCCTTGCAGGATTCGTGGGCTATTGGATCACTATCAACTTTTTGGAAAAGATCAATCCCAAGTTGGCCTACAAGATCATCGGCCACAAGGAGTAAGTACTCCTAAGTCTTTTTATTTCTTTCGAATGTAGATCTGTACGGGTGAACCGCTCAGATCGAATCGTTCGCGCAACTGGCGCTCGAGGAAACGCTTGTACGGATCTTTTACATACTGCGGGAGGTTGGCAAAAAAGACGAATTGCGGGTAGCGCGTGGGCAACTGGGTGATGTACTTGATCTTGATGTATTTGCCTTTGACCGAGGGCGGGGGATAGGCTTCGATCAGGGGCAAGAGTTCCTGATTCAGCTTAGAGGTCGATATCCGGGTCTTCCGTCGCTCGTGGACGGCTATGCCTTCCTCGAGGGCTTTGAGCAATCGCTGCTTCTTCAGGGCGGAGACAAAGAGAATCGGGATGTCCATGGAGGGTGCGATCTTCTCCTCGATCCGCTGGGTGAATTGCTTGACCGAATGTGTATCCTTTTCCAGCAGATCCCATTTGTTCACCAGGATCACCAGCCCTTTATTGTTCTTTTCGGCCAGGTGAAACACATTGAGATCCTGGGTTTCAAAACCCTGCTCAGCGTCGATGAGCAAAAAGCAGACATCGCAATGCTCTATGGATCGAATACTGCGCATGTTCGAGTAGAATTCGAGATTCTCGTGCACCTTGGTCTTTTTCCGAAGGCCGGCGGTGTCGACCAATATGAAGTCGTGGTTGAATTGACGGTAGCGCGTGTGCACTGAGTCACGGGTCGTTCCCGCAATATCCGTGACGATGTTCCGGTCCTGTCCCGTGAGTGCATTGATGAAACTGGATTTGCCCACATTGGGCCGACCGATGACCGCGAAGCGGGGAAGTTCGCTTTCGTCCTCTTCACTGGTTTCCGGCATTTCCTCGATCACTTGATCGAGCAGTTCGCCGGTGCCCGATCCGTTGTTGGCAGAGATGGCAAAGAAGGCATCGAATCCAAGGGCATAGAATTCGGCGGCATCCGCCTGGTCCTTACTGCTGTCTACCTTGTTCACCACCAGATAGATGGGTTTTTTCACGGGACGGAGCAATTGAGCGATCTCCTTGTCGGTGGGATGCATGCCGTCCTGGCTGTCCACGAGAAAGAGAATGGCCGTGGCCTCGTCAATGGCCAATTCCACCTGGCGCCGGATCTCCTCTTCGAATACGTCTTCACTCCCCGAGATGTAGCCACCGGTATCGATGATCGAAAATTCCTGTCCATTCCAGTCGCTTCGGCCGTAATGCCTGTCGCGGGTCACCCCGGAGGTCGGGTCCACAATGGCATCGCGTCTTTGGGTGAGGCGGTTGAAGAGCGTCGACTTGCCCACATTGGGTCTTCCGACGATGGCAATGAGGTTTCCCATGGGCTATGGATTGTATCCGAATCGTTTGAGTTGTCGGTCGCTCTTGCGCCAATCTTTATTGACCTTGATGTAAAGTTCCAGAAAGACCGTCTTTCCAAAAAAGACCTTGAGTTGCTTCCTGGATCGCTCGGCCAACTTGCGCAGCGCCTTCCCCTGATGACCAATGAGGATGCCCTTCTGACTGTCCCTGCTCACATGCACCACTGCCCGGATCTCGTGCCGTTCTGCTCCTTCTACAAATGATTCGATCTCGACCTCGCAGGAGTAGGGAACCTCCTGTTCATAGAGCTGAAGGATATTCTCCCGGATGATCTCGGATGTGAAGAAGCGCTCGTTCCGGTCGGTCAGTGTTTCACTGTCAAAATAGGCCGGCCCTTCCGGCAAGAGCTCGATCAGGCGCTGCAGCAGGTAATCGGTCTGAAATTGGTGCAATGCAGAGATCGGTATGATCTCCGCCCGCGGATGAACGGACTGCCAATGGGCATGAAGCGCTTCAAGTTTTTTTTGGTCGGTCTGGTCGACCTTGTTGATCAAAAGCAGCAGTGGGGCCGAGTGATCATTGATCTTTTCACGCACATTTTCGTCCCTGATGGCTCGGGTTTCGGGTTCGACCACATAAAGCAGAATATCTGCGTCTTCCAAGGCCGAGGAAACAAAGCCCATCATCTTTCGCTGCAGGGAGTAAGCGGGTTCGATGATGCCTGGCGTATCGCTGAAGACCATCTGATGGTCGGGGCCGTTCACAATGCCGAGGATCCTGTGCCGGGTGGTTTGTGCCTTGGCCGTGGTGATGCACAGCCGCTCACCGACCAGGGCATTCATCAGGGTGGACTTGCCTACATTCGGGTTGCCGATGATATTGATGAAGCCACTTTTCACGCCGCAAAGGTCGCAATAATGAGGGCTTCAGGATTCAGAGGTTTACTCCTCTTTTATGCAGCCGTATCCTTTCCTCGGTTTCCATGCGGAATATCCATAGTTGATTAAAATGGATCGGTCTTTAGAAAGCCAAAAGCGCCGTTGAACACCGTCAAGTGAACTCGATAATCTGTTTAGCGTGCAAGGCTCTTCGTGATCGGTCCACGTTCCTGGCTATTCGAAAAGTCGTTGATAAAACCGGTCTTTATTCGCAGCTGTTAACTTTGTAACAATTTAATTTTCAATCGAATAAATATCACGACTATGAAATATCGATTTCTTCCACTTGTGTTTTTGGTCTTCGGCGTCCATGCGCAGACCATCAACAGTCCGAACATTCCCCAATGGGGCATGACCATGAACTTCGATGAGTTCAACGACACGGTTTCGGTGAGTGCCTCTGGCCCCTGGGATTTTTCTTCCGTTCAACCGGTGAGTACCTATACCATGGCCATGCTGCCTATAAGCGCTTCGACGAATGCAGCCAATTATCCGGATGCGACCCATGTGCTTCAAAGTGCAAACGGAGAGTTCTTTTTCACGTATGATTCAGTAGGCCTCAAGACCTATGGCAAGGTCACCTCATCGACCACTGCGAGCTATGCCAATCCTTTGACCATGGTGCCCTTCCCATTGGATGCCTCAACCATGCATGTGGACAGCATAGCATCCACATTGGTTTGGAATGGCCTGACCGCCAATGTGACGGACAAGGCCGAAGTTCAGGGAATAGCTTCGGGTACGGTGACCATGCCCGACGGAGTGAGTTATCAAAATGCGGTGGTGCTTTCCACCAAGCGCACCACTGTGACCGGACCCTCGCCCTTCGGCACCTACCTCACGGTTGTTGAACATTCCAAGATCTTCTGGTTGCCCAATTATCCGCTCCCCGTAGTTGAAGTGCTTCATGTCTTTTCCAATGGAAGCCTTGTTTTCAAGCGCTCTTTGTTCCTGCAGGAATTCACTTCTTTCGGCAATGAAGAAGTGTTGGGCAGTTCGGTTTCTGTCTACCCAAATCCCGTGCTGAATGAATTACACATTCAGACAATCAAACCCAGCGAGCTGCGCATCTGCGATGCGTTGGGCAGGGAGGTGTACAAAAAAGATGCGGAGAGTTCACACCTGGATCTGGTCATCGATATGAGCAGATTTGCTCCCGGTCATTATTTCGTGTCGATCGACCATGGCGATGGCGTGATCTGGCGAAAAGTGATCAAGGAGTAGCGCAAATACATTTTCCATTGCATAAGAAAGCCCGGACACCTGTCCGGGCTTGTCTTTTTATCGGGTTGAAAGGTCTGTTCGGTCATGACCCCGATACAATCCTTTATCTCGCCACCTGAAACAATTCGTATTGGGTTTGGTCGAGCATCAAAACATATGTGCCAGTTGCAAAGTCTTGAATGTTCAGCTCCCTGTTTCCGACCGAATGCTCTTCGAAATAGACGAGTTGGCCATGGACATTGTAGATCGAAATGGCCTTCGGTTCATTCGTCCCAGGCTCAATGATCAGTCTGCTCGATGCTGGATTCGGGTAGACACGCACCTGAAGCTCTTTGTCAGCTACAGACCCTGCAGACATTACGCTGATGCCCTGATTGGGCACACCTACAAATTCCCATCTGTATGTGAAGACCCCAGGGATGATCTCGTTCGGTTTCCAGTAAAGGGTGTCTACGGTCTTGCACGCGAGTTGAGAAACAGCACCGGTCATGAAGTCAAAGATCGAGTCGTGAAGGATCACGGCCGAAACCTGCATAGAGTCGCTGAGCGGTACATTGTGGGTGAATCCCATATGCCCTGCCATATCACCAACTGTTGTGTCCTGATGGATCACGCCACCTTGGAGATCGGTTATTTCCCAGTAGATCTTGTTTTTTTCCCTAGGCCATAGTAGATAGGGTCCGCCATGATACAGCTTCACATAGTCCGTATCAGAAACATTCACGAGCATGCCCATTTGGGAACAATTGAACTGGCCATATGCGCTGTCTTGGAATTTATGATGCTTCAAATCTCAGAATTTACTGACAACTTAAGTGCACGCCTAAGGGTGAATAAGCATAATTGGATGATACGCCTAAGGGTGAATCAAGCCAAAATCCTGTGTTGGCTTTGCAACACGTCCTTTTTTCTGTCGCTTGAAGAGAAAGCGAGCTTTCCTTCGCTCCATAAAAAAAGCCCGGGCGTTGGCTAGTAGCATTAGAAGTATTGAACGTTGATTTCACACCTCGAGGTTTTGAGATGACCATTCTATCTATAACCCTAATTAAAAATGATCAAGATCAATTTTAGTGTTTTCGTTAAACCTATTCGATAGGTTGCAATCTAATTTTGAAAGTCACTTGATGAGAAATGTATTTAAATCACTTGCAGTAGTCCTCTTATTTGCATGTAGCAAGGATGAAGAAACTCAAAAACAGGTTATCCAAGAAATTCCTCAAGTAGTAGAACAAGATACTCTTGTGTCGGCTTTTTTTGGACTTGATGATGCACTGCCAAGTCTATTGTGTAATCAACCAGGAAGCTTGTTAGATGGTATGCCTGTTAATTTTAGATTCCCATTAGATGCATCCAGTTTATCGGAAACCGATTTTGAAGTTCTGGATAGCCTGGGAAATATACACGTCCCAATGTGTGCTGTTTTAGCACCAGCAAATGAGAACGGAGAAAATCGAACTGTACTTCTCTTAGGTGAATTTGGTACCGCTATTACCAATCCGCCTGTCGAAGTTAGAGTTGTTGGGGATTTATTTACAATTGATGCTTTATCTGGAGAGTCCGCTTGTTCGGCAATCCTGAACCTGAACGGAATCACTAACACGAATGTTATTCCGCTTGCTGATGGACCAAGTTTATTCTTTGCCCAAAGAATTGATGACGATCTGAATGAATGTGATTCAGGAATACAAACGATTCAAGTTGCATGGAATGGGGGTGTTACACCGTATATAAGTGGTGATACCGAATCTGACTTATTTCAGTACTATGTTGGCTATTCTGACAGCTCTGGAGTTCTGATGCCGCATGTACCTGTTTCGATAGCAGATATAAATGACAACGACAACTTTCACCAACTTTGTTTCTCTACCAGCGATGAAATTGTTAAAATTTCAATGATGGCTTACACGGTCGAAGACCCAAACCACGACCCAAATGTATATAGCGAAATTGAAGTTATTTCTTGCTCTCCATAGAGTCACTTAATGATTAAAGTGCACTAGATGGTCTTTACATGTTGATGGTTGTATATATCGAACCTCAGATTTGTAAACATCATTTGGAAGGGTAAGGATGATTCCAATCAAAATGGAGTAGTAAAAAAACCAGTCCCTCTTGTGTAGTAGCGGGGGCAGGATTGCTCGCTCTGCGGCGCTCGCGGACCATGACTAGGGAGCATCAAGCCAAAATCCTGTGTTGGCTTCGCAACACGACCTTTTTTTCTGTCGCTTGAAGAGAAAGCGAGCTTTCCTTCGCTCCATAAAAAAAGCCCGGGCGTTGGCCCAGGCTTTTGGCTAGTAGCGGGGACAGGACTCTCAGCCAGTGTAGGTAACGCTCTTCACGGCGTCTATCACTCGCTTTGGATTGGGAAGGAATTCTTCAACAAAAACAGGTGAGTAGCCCATGGGCGTATCCGCCGTATTGACTCTGACCACTGGAGAATCCAAATAATCGAATGCCTTCTTCTGCACCATATAGGTGAGTTCCGAAGCAATAGCTCCTAAAGGCCAGGCCTCTTCAACGACCACCATGCGGTTGGTCTTTTTGACCGACTCGATGATCGTATCGTAGTCGATCGGGCGCACACTCCTCAGATCGATGACCTCGCAGGAAGTCCCGTCCTTCTCCAGTTCGTCAGCGGCGGCAAATGCCGTCTTAAGGATCTTGCCAAAGGATACAAGGGTCACATCTGTTCCCTCGCGCTTCACAGCTGCTTTCCCAATGGGCAGCAGATACTCTTCTTCGGGCACTTCGCCTTTGTCGCCGTACATCTGCTCAGACTCCATGATCAATACCGGATCGTCGTCGCGGATGGCCGATTTAAGCAGGCCTTTTGCATCATACGGATCAGCGAGGACCACCACTTTCAATCCTGGGCAGTTGGCATACCAACTCTCAAAGGCCTGTGAGTGGGTGGCTGCAAGTTGACCAGCGGAGGCTGTAGGTCCGCGGAAGACCATGGGCACATTGAATTGCCCGCCGCTCATCTGATACATCTTGGCTGCATTGTTCACGATCTGGTCGATGGCCACCATGGAAAAATTGAAGGTCATGAACTCAACGATCGGGCGAAGGCCATTCATTGCGGCGCCAACACCGATGCCCGCAAAACCCAATTCGGAAATGGGCGTATCCAATACGCGTTCAGGACCGAACTCATCCAACATGCCCTTGGACGCCTTGTAGGCTCCGTTGTATTCGGCCACTTCTTCGCCCATAAGGATGACGTTGGGATCTCTCCTCATCTCTTCACTCATCGCCTCCGCTATGGCTTCACGAAACTGAATGGTGCGCATCTGTAAGAAAAATTAAGCGGCAAAAATAAAGAAGAAGGTGACGGCTGTGGTCTTTTTTTCAGGCTTTTTGTGCTTCGTTCTTGTGGCTTGAGTCACAAAAGGGCATCCGCTGTGAAAGGCCACATCCACAAAGGGAGAAAGCCGGTGGATGCGGGATCTTGTTTCCCTCCGGATCGGTGAGATCTACAGGTCCTTCTACTCGGATGGGTCCGGTGGGTTTACGGAAGATCCGTACCAGTCGCTCATTGCTTTCTTCGCTCATGACTTAAAGTTCTTTGCGCAATTCTGCCTTCAGTACGGTCAGCGCTTGTTGGGTCGGGAATCGGTCCATCTCCATGGTGTGGCTGAGGACCTTTGTGCTCAGATCAGAGGCTGGCGCATCGGGCGGGCACTCCTGCACCAATTTGTTGATGATGCCGAGCGTGGCATTTTTCGCAAGAACTACCTGTTGCCAAACGGTATCGGACACATAGATCTGCTGCGACAGATTGTGTTCAAATTCGCTGCGGATGCTTTGAAGCAACAGACGGTGGTATTCCTTCACCACAAGATTTTGCGCCGGTACGCGCACAAGCAGGCTGCTGGGTGTGATGCGCTCGAGAAACAACGAGAGTCTTTCGTAGGCGTTGAGCTTTTGGGACATACTCGTTTTTCGGGTCTCTCTTCGCAGAAGAAAGCTGCGCCTCTTTTCTTCATTGTTCATGAAGTTGCTCAGCATCACATAGGTGATCAGGATCACCAGGACCGAGGGCAGGGCGTACTTCAAGATCTCCAGCAAGTTTTCCATAGATCGCCTGTTGACGGAGTGTAAATATCGCAATTGGATGGTTCATTGCTCTTCTTGCTTTTGAATAGCTTTGGGGCTCTATCCAAAGGTATATGTCGGACATCGCTGCACGCATTCAGGCCATGGAGGAATCAGCCACCATCGCTATGGCCCGGAAAAGCAGGGAAATGGCGGCTCAGGGGGTTGAAGTCATCAGCCTCAGTCTGGGGGAACCGGATTTCTCCACGCCAGATTTCATAAAAGATGCGGCTGTACAGGCCGTAGAACAGAATTACTCGAGCTACACGCCCATAGGTGGTTATGCAGAGCTCAAAGAGGCCATTGCCAAAAAACTGCAGAGGGACAATCAGTTGTCTTTCGATCCTTCCCAGATCGTTTGTTCGACCGGAGCCAAGCAAAGTATTTGGAACATCGCCATGGCGATGGTCGATCCGGGGGATGAAGTGATCCTGCCTGTGCCTTATTGGGTGAGTTATCGGGAAATGGTCAGGATGGCGGAAGGAATCCCCAGATATATTCAGACCACTGTCGAGCAGGGATATAAATTCACGGCCCAACAGCTGGAGGACTGCATTTCGGATCGTTCCCGACTGCTCATATTCAGCAATCCGTGCAATCCCAGTGGGGCGGTTTACGATGAATCTGAATTGCGTGCGATCGCTGCTGTCATTGAGAAACACCCCGATCTGTATGTGGTCTCGGACGAGATCTATGAACTTATTCGCTTCGAAGGCATGCATTTCAGCCTGGGGCGGATCGACGCGATCAAGGAGCGGGTGATCACTGTGAATGGTTTGAGCAAGGGCTTTGCCATGACAGGTTGGCGTCTGGGCTACATGGCTGCGGCCAAAGAAGTGGCGCAGGCATGTGAGAAGTTGCAAGGTCAGGTCACCTCGGCGCCCAATTGCATTGCCCAGCGGGCGGCCATTACCGCCTTGAAGGCGGATCCATCCGAGGTAGCATACATGAAGGATTCCTTCAGAAAGAGAAGGGATCTCGTGCTCGATAAGTGCAAGGACATCCCGGGCTGGGTCAACCACATTCCAGGAGGTGCTTTCTACCTGTTCCCTGATGTTCGTGCCTGGTTCGGCCAAAGTGTCGCGGGCAGGGACATCAAGGATGCCAGCGACCTGTGCATGCTGCTTCTGGAAGAGGCGCATGTGGGCTTGGTACCGGGCGGTGCCTTTGGCAGTCCGAATTCGCTGCGCATCTCCTATGCAGCCTCCGAAGAACAACTTGTGCAGGCCATGGATCGCATCAAAAAAGTTTTGGCGGGATGAAATTCGAAGCGTTCTTGAATGAAGTGGAAGCATGTAATGAGACCTTTCGTCGCTGCATTGCCGACTACCACAAGACCAACGATATCGACACTGATGAGCCCAAGGGGCCGGATGGTTTCCAGGGGCTGATCTATTCCAAATGCTGGATCGACACGGTCCAATGGCATCTGGAAGACGAGATACGGAGGACGGATATCGACCCTGATGAAGCGCTTTCCTTCAAGCGAAGGATCGATGCGAGCAACCAGGCGCGTACAGATATGGTGGAGCAGTTGGATGATCGGTACCTCGAAAGGTTCCAGGAGGTGGAACCCAATGCAGATGCCCGGCTGAATACAGAAAGTCCGGCATGGGCCATGGATCGTTTGTCCATACTCGCTTTGAAGATCTTTCATATGGAGGAAGAGACCGATCGAAAAGATGCCGATGCGGCCCACAGGGAGAAGTGCCAGCAGAAACTTGCCGTACTGATGGTTCAGCAGGAAGATCTCACCCGTTCCATTGCTCAGTTGCTGGAGGATGTTCATTCCGGACAGCGCATCATGAAGGTCTATCGGCAGATGAAGATGTACAACGACCCCAGTCTGAATCCTGTATTGTACAAGTCAGGGCAGGAAGGATGAAGATCCTGGTCCTTCGGTTCTCTTCTCTGGGCGATGTCGCACTGACCGTGCCCGCGTTGAAGAGCGTCTTGAATGCCGACCCGGACTTGGAATGCGTCGTGGCCACACGAAAGCCGTTCGCCCCTCTGTTTGCTCAGCTTCCGCGTACCGAGTTGTTCTTTCTCGAGCCGAAAGGAAAACACAAGGGGCTGAGTGGGCTGCTTCGTTTTCGAAAAGAGCTTCTCGCCCTGTATCGCCCAGTTCTGCTGATCGATCTGCATTCTGTACTGCGGAGTCAGGTATTGCGGATGTTGTTCCGATGGAGCGGTATTCCGTCGTGGCGTTTTGCCAAACAACGAAAGCTCAGAGCGGAACGCACTCGAAAGCACAACAAGATTCGAACGCCATTGACCTCGGTTGTAGAAGGCTATTTGGAAGTTTTTCGTGCGGCAGGATTGACAACAGCACCTCTTAAAGGCCCGTGGCTCATTTCCTCTGCCCGGTCAGGAAGATCTGATCGCAGCCCCATCGGCTTTGCTCCGCTGGCCTCCTCGCCACAGAAATCCTGGTCGGAATCAGGCAGCAAAGAATTGGTCAGGACATGGGTAGACGAGGGAAGAGAGGTCTGGCTCTTTGGTGGGCCGAAGGAGAAGGAGGTATTGCACCGGATCGCTCAGGGCCTGGATGGTGTTGAGGTGATCCCGGAGAGCAGCACGGGACTGAAAGATGACCTCGAACGCATAAGTGATCTGGAGGTGATGGTCTCTATGGACAGTGCGAATATGCACCTGGCCGCTTTGGCAGGAATTCCGACTGTTTCCATTTGGGGCGCCACCCATCCGGATATGGGATTTGCACCGCTTGGGAAAGACCACCGCTATGTGCAGGTCGATGTGGAAGAACTGCCCTGCCGTCCCTGCTCCGTTTTTGGCCAAGCGACCTGCCATCGGGGCGATATCGCATGCCTTGGACGGATAGATGCAGCTCAGGTGGCCGGCACGGTGAATGATGTTTTAAATGGCGTGCTGCATGATGCCTGACTCATTCAACAGTACTCTTTGGAAGCTTCGGGAAGCGGTTTACCTGCGCTTGTATCCTTTCCGCAGCAGCATCATTGGCGGTCTGCGCATACTGAGTTTTCTGGTTTCGCTAACGGCTGTGCTCGCCATGATCTACTATCACGGATTTGAAGTGGATGCGGTCAGTAGTGAATGGGTCACCCTGATCGTTCGGGCCAGTCTGGGCTTTTTCGTTTTCAAGTATGTGCTGCGCCTGCTCATCGAACTGCATCCTCTGGACCACCTGAGAAACAATTGGCTGGAAGGGCTGCTCATTGGTCTGATCGCGCTCAATGGGCTGAGCCGCTCCCTGTTCGGTTTCCCTTTGATCACGCGCTTTGGTGAGTGGCTCGATCTGACAAGTCTCGACCTCTTCCTGCTTTGGTTCTTACAGGCCTATTTACTGGTGATGGTGGTCATTGAACTGGGTAAGGCCAGTTCGTTGCTCTCCAACATCGGATGGGGGGCACCGGAGTTGCTCATCTCCTCATTTGTTCTGTTGATCGCCATTGGAACGGCTTTGCTCATGCTCCCCGAAATGTCGGCCAGTGGACGTTCGGCTTCTTTTCAGGATGCACTTTTCACGGCCATCAGTGCGAGTTGTGTGACCGGCCTGACCGTACAACCGACCGGCAGTTTTTTCAGCCACGAAGGGCATGTGGTGATTCTCTTGCTCATGCAGCTCGGGGGGCTGAACATCATCACCTTCGCCTCCTTTTTTGCCTTGTTCAATCGAAACAAGCTGGGCATTCGGCAGCAGACCATTTTGCAGCAGAATTTCAATATTGAGAACCTCGACCAGACCGAAAATCTCTTTCCGCGCATTTTCAGTTTTAGTCTGCTGATCGAGGGGATCGGCACCCTTTTGCTTTATTTCAGCTGGGGCGATCTCCCTTTCGAGGACCGAGGCGATCGACTGTTCGCTTCGCTTTTTCATTCGGTATCTGCCTTCAATAATGCCGGATTCTCCTTGTACTCCGACGGTTTGGCCACAGCGCCATTGAATGCCCTTCCCGGACTCCACATGATCGTGGCCGTACTCATTGTCATGGGCGCTTTGGGATTCCCGGTCATGACGGATCTTTTCAGCCTGAAGCGGTGGCGCAGCGGAAAGACAAGCCTCCGGCAGAATTTGCAGCTCGGCACCCGGGTCGCCTTGTATACGACCCTAGTCCTGATCTTTCTGGGCGCGTTCTTTTTTCTGTGGAGCGAATGGGACGGTGCGCTGCAGGGAAAGGAGTTACTTGCCAAAGTCCAGCACGCCTTTTTTCAGAGCATAACGACGCGTACAGCAGGATTCAATACGCTGGACATTGGAGCCTTGGGCTTACCGACCTTGATGTTCTTCCTACTGCTGATGTTCATTGGTGCCAGTCCGGGTTCTACTGGAGGTGGTATCAAGACCACGACTTTTTCGCTACTGCTTCTGGCAGTCATCTCTTCGCTTCGCGGACGGACCAAATTGGAACTATTCCGCTCTACACTGCCTTTTGCATTGCTGCACAAGGCCTTTCTCGTATTTGCATTTTCACTTGGAACCATTTTTACGGCCACCCTTTTGCTCTGCATCACGGACAGCTCTTTTGGTCTGGCTGCCCGGTCGCTGGGTCATCATGGGCTGCATGTTCGTAGGTCGCGTAGGAACGCTCACGCTGGCATTCACCGTAGGTCAAAGGAAGGATAAAACAGATTACGCCTATCCCGAAGCAAGCATGATGGTAGGCTAGGCGAGTTTCGCCATCAAAATGGCTGCAGATACGGCAGCGTTCAGACTTTCCATCTCGGAAGAACCGACGCGGGGCACATGAATGAGTTCATGCGCGGAGCTACGGGCCGTTTTGCTCAGCCCTCTTCCTTCGTTCCCGATGATGATGCCGATCTTTTCTCTCTTGAGCGTACGATAATCAGAGCCGTTCATATCCGCCGCCACCACCCAGCGATGGTCTTTGTGCCATTTCGCCAGACATTCTTCGAGCGAACATCTGTGCAGATGAAGATGGCCGATCGCTCCCATGGAGGACTGCACGGCCTTTGGAGAATAAGGGTCGGCGCTGTTCGCACTCATCCAGATCTGCTGATGTCCGAACCAATTGGCCGTTCGCAGTATGGTGCCCAGGTTACCGGGGTCTTGCACCTCTTCGAGGTAGAGTTCCAATGCTGCATCTGATGATTTTCTTTCAGCCTCCTCGGTCTTCTGAAAGATGGCCAGACTATTGGCCGGATGTTCCTGGGCCGAGATCCGTTTCAGATCCTCGGGATCGATGCGTTCTCCGCCCAGTCCAAGATCGTCTGTTGTCCAATACAACTGTTTCAGCCGGCAGTGGGAGTGGCTGAGCTGCCGAATGAGTTTGTCACCTTCCGCCAGAAAACAGGCCGTTTGGTCCCGAAATTTCTTCTGTCGGAGTTGCTTGATCTTTTTCTCTGCAGCCTTTGAAAGGGAGCGCATTCAACTAATTATCTTCGCAAAGTACAGCAAATGAGACGCTCTTACTTCCATCTGTGCACGGCGATCCTCGTGTTGTCCATTTTTGCACTCGCTTCTTCCTGCACGCTGACCCGTTGGGTGCCGGAGAATGAATTCCTTCTGATGGACAATCAGGTGCGCGTTCAACTTCGCACGGATGACCTGGACGGCTTGAATGCCATCCTTAAGCAAAAGCCCAACCGCAGGGTGCTTGGCTTTGGTCCGAGGCTCTATCTCCACATCTACAACCTGGGCCGGCCGGATGCTGAAAGAGGACTGAGCAGCCTATGGACGAACATCGGCGAATCTCCGGTCATACTCGATTCCGCTCTTGTGGAGAAGACCGCCCGTCAGATGGGCATCTATATGTTCAACAAGGGATATTTCGAGAATATGACCGGCTATGAGATCATTCCTCAAAAAGGGAAGCAACGAGCGGTGGTTCGCTACGATCTCTTCCCCGGCCCGCGGTATCGGATCGACAGCCTTTCGAGGGATGTCCGCACCGCCATAGTGGAAGATGAGATCCAGCGCATAGAGAATGAAGGGCTTATTCATACGGGTGCTGCGTACGATGCCGAACTTTTGGATAAGGAGCGGGAGCGCATTGTGGCCCACCTGCGCAATGTGGGCTATTTCGCCTTCCCAAAAGAGCGCATTCGTTTTGAGGCGGACACCAATAAGTCCGAGAAGAAGGTCCACCTGCACATGCGCATCGATGACCGGGTCTTTGAGATCAGGGACAGTGTGTTCACCTTGCCTCATCATCCTTGGATCATCAGTCGTGTGCTCTTCGATGATCAGTACAGCCTGGAGAAAGAGGGGGAAGCTTTTGTAGACTCCACCGTCTTTGACGACTACGAATTCCTCTACAGAACCTCAGAGCCGGCCATGAAAGAGCGCGTACCCATCGATGCTACACATTTTCGCCCCGGAGACATCTATCGCGCAGACAGGGTTCGGGAGTCCTACCGACATCTGGTCGGACTCAAGGTCTTTCAGTCCATCGATATTTCGTTCAAACCCGACCCACGCGACAGCAGTATGACGGATCTGGTGGCACAACTCCGCCTGAGTCCCATGCCGCTCAACACCTTCACAACAGAACTCAAAGGAACCAATACGGCGGGAAATTTTGGGATCGGTGGAGGCGTCGGACTGATCAAGAGGAACCTCACGGGCAGGGGCGAGTTGCTCAATATCTCCCTGCGTGGGGCCATTGAAGCCCAATACAATTCGCGCTACAGTGATGACTTTTTCAATACGCGTGAGCTCGGTGCTGAGATCGGTCTGGAGCTGCCTAAATTTCTTGTTCCCTTCAATTCTTACGGACTGGTACCCAAACGTATGCGCCCCTCATCCTCTGTGGCCTTCGAAACACTTTGGCAGGAACGCGCGGAGTACACGCGGATCTTGTTCAATACCCGCTTGGCCTATTCGTGGTACGAGAGTGCGGCCAAACACCATATGATCACGTTGGCGGATTGGCGCTACACCAATGTGCAGAAGATCGACCCCAATTTCTACAACGATCTGCAGTTCAAGAATGGCTTCGAAAGTGTGGTTTCCATAGGCTCCAAATACACCTTCAGCTTCAATGAACAGGTCACCAGGCCAAAAGGCAATTTTCGCTCGTTCATTGGAAATTTCGAGGCGGTAGGCAGTGGGGTGTCCAAGTTGCTCGATCAGCGGAATACAGCCGGGACAGATGCATCAACGGTATTCGGTGTGCGGGCCACCCAATATCTGAGATTTGATGCGGACTTTGCCTATTTCTGGAAGCTGCCCGAAGGCCAGAGCATAGTGAGCCGAATATATTTCGGCCTTCTGTATGCGATGGGAAATGGCCGCTACATCCTTCCTTTTGACAAATCCTTTTTTGGAGGAGGGACCAACGACAACAGGGCGTGGCCCGCTTATAGGCTGGGCCCGGGCGGCTATCGGAACAGTGCGGGGAATGTGAACATCGCGCCTCTGAAGATCATGGGAAACATCGAATACCGTTTTCCCATCGTGCGGGCACTGAAGAGTGCCCTTTTTCTGGATTTCGGCAATATCTGGATCATTCAACCCGACCTGCCGGTATATGCTGCCTTCAAGGACCTGAAAGAAACCCAGTTCGCTTTTTCCAGCTTCATGGACCAAATGGCCATTGGACTGGGGTCGGGACTGCGCTATGATGTCGGTTTCTTTGTCGTTCGACTCGACGTTGGCTGGCCCCTGCGCTACCCATATGATCCCGAAGGTGAAAGAGGCCAATGGGCGCCGAGGCCGCTGAGCTGGAATGAATGTACCTACAACATTGGTATTGGCTATCCATTCTAAAAATGAGACCACCCATGAAACACATGCTGTATTTTCTGCTCTCAATGGTTCTTGTTCCCTGTTGGGGCCAGGGGTCGAAAGAATCAGAATTCATTCGAACCCTGTACGATCAGGCGCTGGAAGGCGGAAGAGCCTACGAGGATCTTCGGTTCTTGTGCAAGGAGATCGGGCACCGGATAACCGGTTCTGCACAGGCGGAAATGGCTGTCGAATGGGGTAGGCAATTGATGCAGGACTATCAATTCGATACGGTCTATTTACAAGAATTCGCGGCTCCACATTGGGAGCGTGGAACGGCAGAGGCGGGCTGGATCACTACCCCTGACGGGATCATGATCAAGGTAAAATTGGCTGCACTCGGCGGATCTGTCGGCACGAACGGCTTGATGGAGGCGGAGGTGGTGGCATTTGATGATCCTGAGGCAATGAACAAGGCCTCAAAAGAAGAAATAGAAGGGAAGATCGTATTCTTCAGTCAGGCTTTCGACCCTCGGGAACTTTACACCTTCAATGCCTACAGCGGCTGTGTCAGCATTCGTTGGGACGGCGCAGCCGAGGCCACGAAAAAGGGAGCTGTTGCTGTACTCATCCGATCACTTGCCCAACAAGATGATGAACATCCGCACACAGGAGTGATGAATACTGAAGGTGCACGCATTCCAGCTGCTGCCTTGAGCAGTAATGACGCCAGCTTGCTCCTGGACATGGTAGAACTCACTCCGGTCGTCTTCAAGTTTGAAATGGATTGCGGCTTTCGGGAGGAGGTGACCACCTATAATGTGATCGGGGAGCTTCGGGGTGAAAAGAATGAGATCATCACTTGGGGCGGACATCTGGACAGCTGGGACCTCGGGGAAGGAGCACACGACGATGGAGCAGGTGTCATTCACAGTTTGGAGGCCATGCGCCTGCTCAAATCGCTTGATTACCAGCCTCGGCACACGCTCCGTTGTGTACTCTTCATGAATGAGGAGAATGGAAACTTTGGTGGAAAGGCCTATGCGGCTGAGGCCGTACGTAAGAAAGAGAAGCACATAGCGGCCGTGGAAAGCGACCGCGGCGGTTTCATGCCGGTAGGATTCGATGTGCGGGGATCAGACCGTCAGCTAAAATGGGTGCGGGGAATCGTGGAACCCCTGAATGAGTATCGGCTATGGCGATTTGAGAAGGGATACGGCGGGGTGGACATTGGCCCCCTCTATGAAGCCTATCCCGAGATGCTCCAGCTCGGACTCAATTTGGTCAGCCAGCGCTATTTCGACTATCAT
>RFXV01000170.1 GCA_009921445.1 Flavobacteriia bacterium | reverse complement strand
TTTTGGTGGAGTGATCTGAATCCGCTTTTTGTATGATCTAGAGAGGCCAGGGGCGAAAGCTGGCCTTTTCTTTGGCGGGTGTCTGAGATGCACTTTTTTGTTCGATCCGCAAGCTGCTTTTTACCAATAATGGGTAACTTTAGTAGAAATGCATGACGATGAGCAAAAACACATCGGTTTCCCTGGGCCAATACTTTGATGGGTTTGTCCATGAACTCATTGACACTGGCCGATACAAAAATGTGAGCGAAGTGATCCGCGCTGGTTTGAGGCTATTGGAGGATGAAGAAATCAAAGTGCGCTCCCTGAGGAAGGCCATTGATGAAGGCATCGCCAGTGGTTCGGACAAGGGATTCGATCCAAGAGAAAATCTCCAAAAACTAAAGGACGGCAGGAAAAAGAAAGATGGCTGAATATGAGCTGACGAAAAAAGCCGTTGGCGATCTAAATGGTATTTGGCTGTATTCCGCTGAAGTCTGGTCTGAAAAGCAGGCAGATGCCTATTATTTCAATCTTTTGCAATGTTGCCAGATGTTGGCAGAACAGCCTCATTTGGGCATGGAACGGAAAGAGATCCGCCCAGGTATATGGTCATTCAGAGCTGAAAAGCATGTGCTCCTCTACACAAAATTGGAGGATCATCGCATTCAGGTCGTTCGCATCCTCCATACACGTATGGACATTCAAAAACGAATGACCAAGGATTGAATGCTGAGCACTCCGCTATTCAAGTTGGTATTTACCCCAAAACATAAAAGCCCCGCTAAGGCGAGGCTAATTCATTTATCTATGGCTCAATCGCTGCACTGATCCGGGCAGCTGCACCATTCATCGCCTGGCTGGCAATCGGGCGTGCAGACGCAATATTCAGAATCAGCGGCTTCCACGGTGGTCTGCTCATTTGAAGGCCGCAATGCAAAAAGGGCAGTGGCTCCGCCAACAACGAGCAATCCGAAGGCGAGTGTAAACTTTTTCATGGAACTTGATTTGAGCCTAAACGTACGCAATTCAATTTTTGACGATCCTCATTCGGTGGACCTCCCGCCCATCGAAGACCTCCAGCACATATATTCCACTGGCCTGAGCGGCCATATCGATGACCGTTTCCCAAGTCTTTGCCCTTTGGACCAAAAGCGATCGGCCCTGAAAGTCGAGTAAGCGGATTCGGCTGCTCGGTGGCGCATGGACAAAGAGCGCAGTTGCCACGGGCTGGGGGAAGGCTTCGATCAATGGGCGAGCGTCTCTGGGCGCAGAAAAATTAGGGCAGCCGCCCCAGAGCGGAAAGTGTGCGCTGTCCAGCGGGCAGTTCAAGGAAAAGTCCTGCGGCAGAGCGGGGATATTTATGACGCACCATTCTGAAAGATCCTGATCGAAACTGCTCGCCCCTTTGAACATGGCCGTCATGTCGCTCACATTTTGCACATCCCACTGACCAATGTCCTGATCGAAGGCCGTGGCCTGCTGGAACATGGTCTTCATATTGGTGGCCGAGGAGACATCCCACATGCCGATGTCCTGGTTGAAACTCGGATTCAGGGAAAACAGATTGTACATGTTCTGCACCGTGGAAACATCCCAATTGTCGAGTGGCTGATCGAAACTGATCGTTCCCCGGAAGGCGCCGGCCATATTGGTCACGCTGGTCACATCCCATGAATTCAGGGGCTGGTTGAAGGCTTCGGCCTTGGAGAAGAGATGATAGAAGTTGGTCACCTTCGACACATCCCAGCTGTCGATGTTCTGATCGAACTTCTTTGCCTCGCGGAACATCCGCGCCATGTCCGTGACCTGTGCGGTATTCCAGTTGCCAATGGGCTGATCGAAGGCGTCCGTCTGGCGGAACATACTGGCCATGTTTCGAACCCTGGACACATCCCAACTGCCGATGGGCTGGTTGAAGCGCCGCGCGCCATAGAACATGCCATTCATATTTACCACGCTGTCTACATCCCAGTTGCCGATCGGCTGGTTGAAGGAATCTGCACGGTGGAACATCAGCGCCATCGAACCCACATTGGAAACGTCCCAGCTGCTGATGTCCTGATCGAAGAGGCTGTCGCCCTCGAAGAAATTATTCAGATGGGTGGTCACCAGGCTGATGCACTTCCGGCTCAGGTCTGCGCCACTGTTGTAGCGCTGCTGCAAAAGAGATTTGTCCACGGCCTCCATCCAGCTTTGTCCGTTGTCCAGAGAAAAGCTGTCGCCGGGCGCGTATTGATCGCAGACCACACAGCCGCGGGCATTGATATAGGCATTGCCCGGATTCAGCTGAGCCTGAAGAGAGATCGAGGCCATTATCAGGATCCCGATCACTGCACGCTTTTTGATAATTGAGCTCATATACCAATGGATGCTCCTGCGAAGAAACCAAAAAAGAGTCCGATGCCCATGAGCGATGCTGCAGAAGAATACCCGAAATTTAGTCCCATGAGAAGAGCTCTTTTCTGTCTGCTGATCGGATCGTTTGCATTCTCCATGCAGGGGCAAAGCGAATTTGCTAAAGACTTCCAAGAGCTCATGGCCGGGCAGTTGGATTCCCTGACACTCACAGAAGACCTGCCCTTTCAGCAGTTCAGCGGTGAAGGATGGACCTATTTCAACCAACACGAAAACAAGGCACATCCAAGCGGGAAGGTCGCTGTGGATCGCTTTTATCCGCTCACCAAAAAGGATGTGATCGAGATCCGTGACGAGCTGATCGTCGTCCTTTTGCACGAGAAGGACAGCTGGCAGATCCGCGTGGCCAGCCTGCATGCAGACGGCACCCCCATACAGAGTTTCCTGCTCTACGACCACTACGGCTACCTCTACGAAAAGAATTATCGCTCCTTCTCCTTCGACGAGCCCTATCGATACGATCCGGAGCAGAAGCGCTTTTCGTTCTACCAGCTGATCTACGGCTACGAACCCCTTCCTTCCCTGGACCGCCCCACGCTCGATCCCATCGAATATCAGTCGTTCAACCATGTGCATGTAGACGCAACCGGGCAATTCGTGCGCAGCGAATTCGAGGCGAGCGGAACCTATATGTTCAGCCAGGAAGCAGGCGATCTGCAGGTGCACGAGGTGGCCTTTCACGAGCTCAGCATTCAGTATGTCAGCGACAAGAACCGACCCGAATCTGCCCTGTGGCCGGAGACCTACATCACCCACGGCGATATGGAATCGCACGACAGCATAAAAATTTATCTGTCGCTGGGCGCCGAATGG
>RFXV01000169.1 GCA_009921445.1 Flavobacteriia bacterium | reverse complement strand
ACGAGCAAGAAGCGCCCGCCATTCATCGCCACGGAAGAAGACGCCAAAGCTTAGATGCAGCTCTCTCTGGTCATCCCGCTCCTGAACGAGGAAGAATCGCTGGGGGAATTGCACGAATGGATCGACCGTGTTACCAAACAGCACGGCATCGAGCGCGAGATCCTGTTCATCGATGACGGATCGACGGATGCTTCATGGGATGTGATACAGGAATTGGCGGACAAAGACCCTCAGACCAAGGGCATCCGTTTTCGTAGAAACCACGGAAAGTCGGCCGCATTGAATGTGGGTTTCAAACAGGTCAGCGGGGATGTGGTCATCACCATGGATGCCGACCTGCAGGACAGCCCGGATGAGATCCCCGGTCTGATGGACATGATCCAGAAGGAAGGCTACGATCTGGTTTCTGGCTGGAAGAGAAAGCGCTACGACCCGATCACCAAAACCCTGCCCACCAAGCTTTTCAACTGGGCCGCCCGAAGATCATCAGGCATCTATCTGCACGACTTCAACTGCGGTCTGAAGGCCTACAAGGGCGAAGTGGTACACCAGATCGATGTGCAGGGTGAAATGCACCGCTACATTCCGATCCTGGCCAAAACGGCGGGATACGGTAAGATCGGGGAGAAGGTGGTTCAGCACCAGGCCCGCAAGTACGGAACGACCAAATTCGGCTGGGAGCGATTCATCAACGGCTTTCTGGACCTGATGACGCTTTCATTCGTTGGGCGTTTTTCCCGACGACCCATGCATTTCTTTGGATTGTACGGGGTATTGGTCTTCGCACTCGGTTTCTTTTCTGCGCTCTACATCGGTGTATCCAAGATCGTGCGGCTGAAAATGGGACTCAAGACGATCCTGGTGACAGACAGCCCTTGGTTCTACATTGCCCTTACCTGTATGATCTTGGGTTCGATGCTCTTCCTCACAGGCTTCATGGCCGAGCTCGTCGTTCGGAATTCTTCCAAAAAGATGAGCTACACCGTGGGGGAGACCCTCAATCTCGATAAGTGAGTCTGCTTTGAAGTACAGCCTCATTGCACCGACTTTTGGTCGGCCCGAAGAAGTCACGGAATTTCTGGAAAGCCTTTCAAAGCTCGACTACAGCGATTTTGAGCTGATCCTGTCCGACGGAACGCCCGGAGACACTTTGCGGCCACAGATAAAGCCATGGATCGATCGCTCCGAGGGTCGCTTTCGCATTCTATACGAGGAGTTCCTTCCCGTTTCCGATGCCCGAAACCTGGCTGCAAAAGCGGCGAATGGTGAGTACCTGATCTTTCTCGATTCGGACTGTTTGATCCCACCGGACTATTTGCGTGCAGTGGATGCATTTCTCGCTCAAGATCCGGCAGATCTCTTTGGTGGTCCGGATGCAGCAGATGAAGATTTCACCCTGCTCCAGAAGTCGATCTCTTATTCCATGACCAGCCTGCTCACCACGGGCGGTATCAGGGGCGGGAAGAAGAGCACGACCTCATATCAGCCCCGTGGGTTCAATATGGGCATTCGAAAAAGTGCATTCGATTCGGTCAAGGGTTATGACGAAAAGCTGAAATGCGGTGAGGATGTCGATCTGAGCCTCCGGTTGCAGGCGGCGGGTTTCCGTTCGGCCTTCATACCAGGAGCTGAAGTCTACCACAAGCGGCGGACGAACTTGAAGGCCTTTTTTCGGCAGGTGTACCGATTCGGAGCAGCGCGCATCGATCTGTCCAAGAAGCACCCGGGGCAGCTGAAGCTGACCCATCTGTTTCCGCTGCTGTTCAGCTTGTTTGCGCTCATATCGTTGATCTCCCTGGCCTTTGCTCCGCTGTATTCGTCCCTATTCTTTGGTTATTTGGGCCTTGTTCTTCTGCACTCCTTATGGAGCACTGGCGATATCCGCGTGGCGCTTTTGGCTTTGGTCACCAGCCTGACGATGTTCTTTGGCTATGGATGGGGATTGCTCCGAAATGCCCTGCACCATCTTTTCCACGGTCGCGGAATGGACCTCTAAAAATGTCCGCTCGTTCAGATCGGATGGACCGATCCGTTTTGTGCGACCTGAAATCCCATTTCCCATACGAGCTCCAGCTCCGGACTGCCTGTCTTGAGCAAGGGATTGGTGTGGTTGAAGTGAATGAAGTGCACTTTGCGCCTGTCTTCCTCGGACAAGACCGATAAGCGGTCCATGCTCTCGCGCACCGAAGGGTGGGGGATCTCAGACATGTCCCGGTTGGGCAGTTCGGCACCGCTGAAGAATGTCGCGTCCACGAAAGCCAGGTCCACGGCTTTTATCTCCTGGGCGATGTCTTTTGACCACTTCTCCCATTTATCGATGTCCGGAATGAAAAGCACTTTTTTGTTCGGGCCGGATATCTCGAACCCGACCGTCTCGGAGTACTCGTCCCGGTGCGGAACGAGAAACGATCGAATGGACAAGTGCTCAGAGAGTTCTTTCCATTGACCTTCTTCCAGTTCCTCCAGACGAATATTGCGGCGTTCCACCAACTGCTCCCAGGGTCCGTTGGAGGAGAGGAATGAAGCCATACGGGGCATCACATGAACGGGCATCTGCTGCGCATCCATGGCCTCTTTCCCGAGGTACATCAAACCGCTGTAGTGACCGATGTGTGCATGGGTCAGAAACAGTCCGTCCAAAAGCTTCCCGCCCTTGTTCTCATCCAATTTGTTCAAGGCATCGAGTTGGGCCGGCAGATCGGGCGTGGCTTCTATCATGTATTTTCTGCCCTGACTTCTGTCGATCAGCCCAAGGGACACGACCATTCGCCGGGCGGCCTCCTCAGGGCTGAGCTGCGCGCAGCAGGAGCGCGTGCATCCGATCTGGGGCGAACCGGCATCCTGCGTGGTGCCCAATACGATCAGTTCCACCTCTGACTTTACAGATGCGATCTTCGGATCTGGATCCGGGAGGCCACATTGGCTCAGCAGAAGCGCTGTGCCCAAAAGCCATGGCCAGGCTGCACTTTGTCCCATCAGTCCTTGGAATAGTTGCGAAATAGCGCCTTGGCCTGGGCGGAATCGGGAACATCTGCCTGCCCTTTGATCTGAGGCCAGAGGTGGCGCATCAGGAAATCAAATCCCAGACTGTCTCTGCGGTAGATGACCTCTTCCAGATTCGAGCGGTAAGCTTGTGTGTAGTACTCCACTAGTGGAAAGCCGCTTTCATCTTGTTCCACCCGTTCACGCTCTGCGATCAGGTAAGGCAAAACGGGCAGTCGGA
>RFXV01000168.1 GCA_009921445.1 Flavobacteriia bacterium | reverse complement strand
ACACAGTGCAGCGCGATCAGCTCTTGGAGCGGAGATGCGTGAAGCTGGGGACGCCATTGCTCCAGGCGCGGGTGATGGCCAGGATCAATGCCCCGATCAGGGCCAGGTTCATCGCAAAGCCGCTGTCCACCGGGAAGGTGTGGAAGATCAACGTGGTGGGCACCAGGAACAGCAGCAGCAGCGACGCCCCCAGCACCGTGTTGCTGCCGAACACCAGCAGGATCGATCCGGTGATCAGCACCACAATCGCCGCCACCAGCAGAACGGACGCCAGCGGTTCAGGGATGCCCTTGGAGGCGATGAAGCCAGCGGTTTCAGCGAAGTTGGTGAACTTGGCCGGCAAGGCATTCACAAACACCGCCGCCATCAGCACCCGGCCGAGGAAATCGAACAACTTCGAAGCAGTCATGGGGATCGAAAGCCCGCAGGGGCAAGTGGGTCGTGAAAAGCACCCTAGAGAGCAACTGTTCACTGGGAACAGTCATGAAAAACCCCTGAGGAGTGAACCTCAGGGGTTGATGCCCTCATGAACATCCGTCCGAGGTCAGCGTCGCCGGGAAGCTTGAACAGTGGGGAGAGGAGAACCGCCCGCAACGGTTCGGATCTCCCATGCGCCGTATGAGGCACCATTTGACATGCAGCTCGCATTGTCCCCAGATGGGGAATGGAGATCCACCTCCCCACGCAGTAAGAAGGTTCCATTCGAGGCAAAGCCATGAAGCTCGACCTTGCTCAAGCACAACCCATGGGAAGCCTCATTGTTGAAGGAACCCACCGCCCATTCCACGCCCTTGCCTGCGCCCTTCGGCCGGCAGCTGTGCGCATCGGACGGAAGGTCTCAGCACGATGAGAACCCCATCACAACGTTTTGTCGTTCGATACAGGAAGAACGACGGCAGCCGACACACGCTCCAACTCCACGCGGCCAATCGCCAAGAAGCGCGGATCGTCGCCATGGAAACCGACGCCTACGTGCGCCGATATCCAACCAGTGTGGATTCGATTCTTCAGGCCGCCTGACGCCGCCTGATCATTGATCAAACGCTCAGGTTGCAGATCCCTCGCCTGACTGTCGATGCTGGAGATCAAACCGTTCACGCCATCCGACCTTGACGTCGTCATTGGGATGGCCCGTGAACAGGATTTCGCTCCAGGAGTGGGCGACATCGAGATCTATGCCAACACCGACAGTCAGGGGGTCTGGTTGGCCTGGCGAGACGGCATGCCGGTGGGCTGCATCGCCGCTGTCACCTACAACCCCAGCTACGCCTTCATCGGACTGTTTGTGGTGAAGCCAGAGCATCGGGGGCTGGGGATCGGCCGTCGCCTCTGGCAACACGCCTTGAAAACCCTCAGCAGCGTGGAGTGCATCGGACTGGAAGCCGCAGTTCAGATGGTGGGCTTCTACGAGAAAGCCGGATTTCAGGAGGACTGCGTCACCACACGCCGGCAGATGCTCTGCCGCAGCGATCAATCACACCACCCGAACACCACCCTGCTCCACCGCAGCGACATCACCGTTGTTCCACTGCGTGAGATCTCTCTCGAGGCGATTCAGCGCTACGACGAACGCCACGAAATCAGCCCAAGGCCCCATTTTCTCGAACTGTGGTTACGCCACAAAGCAGGAAACGTCTTTGTGGCAGGAGATGCCCAGGGAGAGTGTCACGGCTACGTGCGCATTCGCCCCTGCCTGCTCCCCATCGGTGAAGGTTGGCGTGTGGGGCCCTGGCTGGCGGAAGATCCCGGCATGGCATCGCTGTTGCTGAACAACGCCATTGATCGCCACAAGGGAGTCGTTCTGATCGATACCCCGGGGCATAACCCGTCTGCCACAACGATCACAACGGCGAAGGGTTTCAAATCCATGGGCTCGACCGTGCGCATGTACAAGGGCGTGATGCCGCAAGGCCACGATCGCAACGTCTATGGACTGGCCTGCCTCGAGCTTGGTTGATTCGAAGGGTCGAGCAACCACTCCCTGAATTCCTGAGTCAGCGCATAGCTGTCTTCATAGCGTTGCTCTTGATCAAGGTCGGCAATCCTGTGCGTCACAGCGCTGAGAACATGAGCCCTGATGGCATCGGCTTCGGTTGACATCATCTCTCCTTAAGCATTTGCAACTGACGAAAACTCGGCCTGAATCATTAACATCAACCTCTCGGGAGATTTGTATTGCCTTGGCAAGGAGCGGTGCAACAAGCGCAAACGATCCCAACAGAGTGTTCGTTGCAGTTCAGCACTTGTTTTCCCCTGCTTGATCAGAAGCTTCAAGGCCTTGCAGTACAGCGGATATTTGGCTTCGAGCTCTCCGATGCTGAGGTTGGATGTGCTCATGAAACCTTCACGCTGGCAGACAGAACTGTGCAATGAACGAGGCTGTTCCGTCGCCTCCCGAATGGGGACAATCGCTCTGTCCCCGGATGGGGGTAGCTCAACGATCCAGCCAGTGCGTTAGATGGCTTCGATTGCAATTTTGAGCGTGGAATCCATCGAAACCCACATCGCCAAAGATCGTGAGGAATTGGCCAAGGCTCAGGCCAGCGGGGATCAAGCCAAGGCGCGTCACTACGCCACTGAACTTGAGGAACTCGAGACCTACCAAAGCCACCATCCCGGAGAGCACAAGGATCCAACCTCCCTTGAGGTGCATTGCGACCTGAATCCCGATGCTCCGGAATGCCGCGTCTATGACGACTGACGACGTTCGAAACCATATGGGCAGGCTGGCCCGCAAGGATGGATCAAAGATGCAGGCAAGTGCATGGATCTGACCCCATACCTGCAGAGCGAACCCAAATCTGCAGACGAAGAGCCCCTGCTTTCCGTTGCTATCAATGGAAGCATTGCCTTGGCAATGAAGGGGCGCTTCTTCCTGCGCTGCTTCTGCGAAAGTTTCAGCGAGCGTTCTCGCATCGGATGTGCTGTTACGGATGAAGAGTCCTGCCTGAGTTATCTCCAAAAAGATTCATTTGAGCTGCTTCTCTGCACAGATCTGCTTGAAAAAGGCAACGGCTTTGAATTAGCACGTAAAGCTCGAGAGCTCCAACCCAGCCTGAAGGTGGTGGTGCTGGCATTGAGCGATGCCATTCCGGTGGAATACGACAACGCATCCTGGCTGGAAGCCGTGGTTGCCGAAGCCGACATCATCGAAGACCGCAAACCTCTTGAGGCAGCAGTGCTGGCTGTCATGGGACATCACTCCTACCGCAGTCCATCTCTGCGCTCCGATGAACTTCC
>RFXV01000167.1 GCA_009921445.1 Flavobacteriia bacterium | reverse complement strand
TTGGATCATTGGTGCGGAATCACATTACATCCGTCGCGTGGTGTTCGATGTCGCTTCAACGCGCTCCGATGCTCCATTCGTCCAAATTGAAAAGCGATCGAAAGGCCGGTCTGAAAGAAATGCACAACTCAATGCCCTCGAGGCGGAATACGCGGTGTATGAGACCGACAGCCTTTTGGAATTGCCACTTTATTACGCACTGCACAAAGACCGCCTCTTTCGGTTTCAGGGGGTCAAAGCCACGATCTATTTGCCTGTAGGATACAGCATCCGTTTTGGCAACGAATTCGAAACGCCCTTGTCCCTTGTAGAGACAGAAGACGACCTGCTTCAAAATACGTGGAGGATGACAGAAGAGGGACTGCAATGTCTGGATTGTACAGAGCAGAGCTCGGAAGACGCTCACAAAACCCGCATATGAAAAAAGCCCATCCGGTGGAGGGGCTCTGTACAAGGATTGATGCTTATTTCAAAAAAGGTCCATCTGGTCGAGAACGCCCATCACCTCACGCACAGCTGTCGCTGATCCCTCCAGCTCGGCACGTTCTTTTTCGTTGAGTTGAAGCTCTATGATCTCCTCAATGCCCGCTTTGCCAAGTTTGACAGGCACACCCAGATAAATGTCCTTCATTCCGTATTCACCCTGCAGCCATGCGCAGACCGGGAAGATGCGTTTTTGATCGCGAACGATGGCCTCGACCATTTGCGCAGCAGCAGCTCCTGGCGCATACCAGGCAGATGTGCCGAGCAATTTGACGATCTCTCCGCCACCCACCTTCGTGCGCTGGATGATGGCCTCGAGTCTTTCTTCATCGATCATCTCTGTCACGGGGATGCCGCCAACGGTCGTGTAGCGCGGCAAGGGCACCATGGTGTCTCCGTGTCCGCCCATGAGAACGGCCTGAATGTCCTTTGGGGACACATTCAGCTCTGTAGCGAGGAATGCACGATAACGCGCTGTATCCAGGATACCCGCCATACCAAAAACGCGGTTCGGATCGATCTTGGCCGTCAGGAATGCCGTATAGGTCATGACATCCAATGGATTCGCAACGACAACAATGATGGCATTTGGTGAGTATTTGATCACCTGCTCGGTGACCGACTTGACGATCTTGGCATTGGTCTGGATCAGATCATCGCGGCTCATTCCCGGTTTTCTCGGAAGCCCGGAGGTGATGACCACAACTTCAGAATCCGCTGTGCGTGCATAATCGTTGGTCACACCGATGGTCCGGCTGTCGAACAGATTGATGGGCGCGGTCTGCCACATGTCGAGCGCCTTGCCCTCAGCAAAATTCTCCTTGATGTCCAAGAGGACCACCTCATTGGCCAATTCTTTCTGTGCACATACGTCGGCACAAGTGGCGCCAACATTTCCGGCACCGATCACACTGATCTTCATAGGGGCTGATTTTGCTGCGAAGGTAGTCAGCAGGGCGCAGATTATTCGCCCTATCCAGCTGCTTTCCCTCCTACTTGAATTTGATCTTGTTCATCGCAAACGCACTCATGCGAAGAAGGAGCAAACCGTGCTTCCATCTCGAGATGTTCGTATCGCCATACACTCTTTCCTGATAGCGTATGGGCAAGTCGATGATCTTGAGGTTCAACTTATAGGCACCGAACAGCAGATCGAAATCCCCAAAGGGATCGAAATTCCCAAAGTACTTCCGGTTGGCCTGCAGCTTCAGATAGTCTTTTCGGAACATCACCTTGGTGCCGCAGAGAGTGTCCTTGACCGGTTGCTCCATCAGCCAGCTGAAGAGCAAACTGAAGAACTTATTGCCCAGAATATTGAAAGGACGCATGCTGTTCTTTTCCAGCGGATAGACCAGCCGGCATCCGTTGATGAATTCTCCTTTCCCCGAGGCAATGGCCCGGTAGAATTTGGGCAACTCTTCCGGTGGAACGGTCAGATCGGCATCGAGGATCATCAGTATGTCTCCGGTAGCAATATCGTAGCCTGCACGAACCGCATCGCCCTTTCCCTTGCCCGGCTGCTGAAGGATCTTGATGTCGTGGCTGTCCTTGTACTTGGCCTGCATCTTCTGGATGGTCTCCCAGGTGTCGTCTGTTGAATTGCCTTCGACGAAGATCAATTCGATGTGCTTACCAAAATCAGGCAGACGCCGAATGGCATTCTCAATGTTGCCGCTTTCATTCCGGGCGGGAACGAGCACGGTCGTTGAATAGGCCTTTTCCCAGTCCTCTTTTGGTCGTTCTGGAATGGGGCGGGCAAAGAAGAATTGATTCATGCCCAATTGATTCAATACAGGCAGCTTGTCCAGATAGGTGTTGAATAAACGAGAAAGCAGCGGCCAACGGTACGGCAGAAGCATGTCCGTATTCTCGCGATATACCTCAAAACCCGCCAAATAGAGGAGATTGGTGATATCGTGCCGAGACAACCAACTCTGCTGGGGCGCTTTTCTTTTCAGCCCCAGTTTTTCTGCGATGCGCAGCCAGGGCTGCCAGGCAAAGTTGTAGTAGGAAAGGATGATCCGGCTCTCCGGATGGGTGACCCGATGGATCTGCCTCAGTGCCTTTTCAATGTCTGGAAGAACACCCAGTAGATTGGACAGGATCACCACATCGTAGGTGCCCTTGCAGTTCAGGTCATCGGCATCCATGCACTCGAGGTTCAGGTCCGGGAATTGCTTCCTGCCCTTTTCGATCATTTCGGAGCTGAAATCGACCCCCTTCTTCTCCCCTCCTCTCACCTGGGCCAGCAATTCGCCTGTTCCGCAACCGATCTCCAGTACGCGGTCGTCTTCCCGCAGGTAATAATTGATATACTGGGTAATGGAATCCCAATAATAACGATGCCTCTTTCGGTAGCGAATCCGGTCGGTGGCCGTTGCACCGAAGTGGTCCCGGTACAGTTTCTTTTTCTCCTCGTAGTACTCCATGCTCTGCTTTCCTGCTTCTATTCTATCCATCCTGCCTGGGCGTAGTCGATCTTGATCAGGCTGGCCGGCTCCATGCTTTGGTCTCCGATCCGGTGGATCTGTTGGAGCGCATTGGGGTATTTGGTCTGTATGTAGCTCAGATATCTTTGGATGGTGTTGATGATGAATTCCGACCGCTGATTCGGGTTTCTTCTCAAACTCCCCATCACGACGTAGTGCACATTTTTGTCCTTGAGCGTGCGCAGAAGCTGGTCCGGATCGACCAGATAGGTCTTGGCAAACTGCCCCACCAAGGGTTCCAATCCGTTCCAGTGCTTCATCCCGACCGA
>RFXV01000166.1 GCA_009921445.1 Flavobacteriia bacterium | reverse complement strand
GCAGTCTCCTGTGTGTCGTCCAAAATGGACTGGATCGCAGTGCGGATCTCCTCGGGTTCTTGCGGGTCCAAATACCAGCTGTCGGGCCCGCCCGCTTCTGGAAAAACACCATCTCGGTTGGTGATCACAGGGCAACGGGAGAACAAGGATTCTATGATCGGGATGCCAAAGCCTTCCACTTCCGAAGGATACAATGAAAGAGCAGCACAGCGATAAAGGGATGCGAGTTGCTCTGTACCAATATCGGACAGCCAGAAAAGCCGATGGCTCATTCCGTTCTCTGTGACAAAGTACATGCACTGCTTTCGATACGCGCCTCCCTTTCCGACCACCACAAGGGGAATGTCCACTTCCTTAAGTGCCTTGAGGCTCGAGAGTAGATTTTTTCTGGGCTCCACTGTACCCACAGAAAGGGCATATTGATCGGGCAGTTTCAGATCTTTCAGGACCTGTTGGTCCTTCTTGGGATCGCCATTTCTTTGGAAGGCCGTATGGCAACTTTGGTAGTGCACAAAGATCTTTTCCTCAGGTATTTCGTAGCGCTCTATCAGTTCCTCACGGGTACATGCACTCACACTGAGCACCCGATCCGCATTCTGGGCAGCCGAACGGAATTTCCTTCGATAGATCCATCGGTCGGCAGGTCGGTAGAATTGGGGGTGGCTCTCGAAGATCAGGTCGTGTATGCTCACGATCGAACGGATGTTCTGCAGCGACAGGCCTGCGGGCAATTCGTTGCTCAGTCCGTGAAAAAGACGGACTTCCATTTCCCTTAGATCTTTGTACATGCCTGCACTGCGCCAGAGAGAAGAAAAGGTGGAATAGATCCCCTCGGGTCGTTCTTCTTTGAGCACCGGATCGCGTTCGGTGAAGAGCGGACCAGGCTTTGGATTCATCAGATGAAAGGAATAATGGTCTGCATATCGCTCGGCCAGGCCAGACACTATGAACCGGCTGTAGTTCCCAAGGCCCGTGGGATTGTGGAAGGCTCGCTTGGCATCGAAGGCCACTGCATTCTTCATACGCTCAGATGGAAATCGCGGAGTACCTCATTGAGCGAGGTCTTTCGGTCGGTGCTTTCCTTTCTCTTGCCAATGATCAGCGCGCAGGGCACCTGGTAGCTACCAGCCGGGAATTCTTTGGGCAGACTCCCGGGGATCACGACCGATCGCTCCGGTACTTCGCCCTTGAATTCGACCGGCTGGTCTCCACTGACATCGATGATCCGGGTGGATCCGGTGAGCACCACATTGGCGCCAAGTACGGCTTCCTTTCGGACCCGAACACCTTCGACCACAATGGCTCTTGATCCGATGAAACAGTCGTCTTCTATGATGACCGGTGCGGCCTGAAGCGGCTCCAGTACCCCGCCAATGCCCACACCTCCACTCAAATGCACGCGCTTTCCGATCTGTGCACAGGAGCCCACCGTGGCCCAGGTGTCCACCATGCTTTCCCCGTCCACATAAGCGCCGATGTTCACATAGGAAGGCATCAATACAACACCTTTGCCCAGAAATGATCCATATCGCGCCACAGCATGAGGTACCACACGGACGCCTTGACCGGCAAAATCTGACTTTAATGGGATCTTGTCATGAAATTCCATGGGACCGGCCTGGAAGGTCTCCATGGGGCGAACGGGGAAATAGAGCAGCACGGCTTTTTTCACCCATTCGTTCACTTTCCAGTCGCTTCCTTCGGGTTCGGCCACGCGCAGAGAGCCCTTGTCCAGCATTTCCAAAACCGTTTCCACGGCTGTGCGATACACCGACTGTTCGAGCAGCTTTCGGTCTTCCCATGCCGCTTCGACCCGTTCCTGAAGTGCTTCTTTCATTGGGCTACTTTTGCCAAAAATACGCAGTTGAAAGCCGCAGGAAGATATATTGCCCTTGATGTCGGTGCGAAACGCACGGGACTGGCCGTTACCGATGTACTGGCGATGGTCGCTTCTCCTGTTTCGGCCTGTCCGACGCATGAACTAATGGACCGACTGGCGGAGTTGATCGGCGAAGAAGCATGTGCCGGGTTGGTGGTGGGTGATCCGAAACAACTGGACGGTGGCGCATCGGATAATTCGGCACTGGTGGGTCGTATCATCGGACGGCTCAAAGAACAGTTCAAAGAGATCCCGGTTTTCTTGCAGGACGAGCGATTCACATCAAAAATGGCGGTTCAGGCAATGATCGAGGCTGGTGTGCCCAGGCAAAAGCGAAGGGAAAAGGAACGGATCGACAGCATGAGTGCGGCCATCATCCTTCAGTCTTTCCTCGATAAGAAAAAAAGTTCTTAGATGCAGGCAGAATTGATCACGATTGGGGATGAGATCCTCATCGGACAAACCATTGATACCAACTCGGCCTGGATGGGCCAGAAGCTGAATGAAGTGGGCGTTGAGGTGCACCGCATCCATTCCATACGCGATACCTCTGAGGCCATCATCCAGACACTGGACGGCCTGCATACTGATACCCAGCTGGTGCTGATCACCGGAGGGCTCGGCCCCACCAAAGACGATCTGACCAAGCACACGCTCACGCGCTATTTCGGCGGTCAGCTGCAGTTCGATCAGGAGGTCTTCGCCCATATCCAGTCCCTCTTTCAGCAAATGGGTCGGGACATCTCTCACCTGAACAGGGATCAGGCAGAATTGCCCAGCAATGCCTTCATCTGGAAGAACGATGTGGGAACGGCCAGTGCCATGCGATTTGAGCATGAGGACAGGTTCTACATCTCCATGCCGGGGGTGCCCTATGAGATGAAGCACCTGATGCATACAGCAGTGCTGCCCTGGATCGCTGAAAATTTTCTCCAGCAGGACATCGTCCACAGGACCTTTCTTACCCAAGGCATCCCAGAATCTGTTCTCGCAGAGCAGATCCGCGAATGGGAGCTGGGACTGCCAAAGAGTTTGAAACTGGCCTATCTGCCTTCACCGGGCATCGTCAAGTTGCGGCTGAGCGGTATGGGCGAACGCACTGCGCTTGAGCACAGCATCGAGCAAGAGCATCAAAAGCTGCGGAAGGTCATTGGAAAGGAGATCTTTGGCGAAGGAAGGGACAGTCTGCAGGAAGTCGTGGGGCGGTCTCTTGTCAAAAAAGGATGGAGCCTTTCCACGGCGGAGAGCTGCACTGGCGGCTACATTGCGCACCTTCTCACCACTGTTTCTGGGAGTTCGGCCTATTTCAAAGGCGGAGCAGTGGCCTATGCCAATGAGGTGAAGGTTCGGGAACTGAGTGTTCCGCAAACGGCGATCGAAACGCATGGCGCAGTGAGTGAAGAGGTGGTACGT
>RFXV01000165.1 GCA_009921445.1 Flavobacteriia bacterium | reverse complement strand
CCCGGAGGTGATGGATATGGTGGTACCGAAGCGGCGCGCGCATTAACTCAAAAATCATATTACGGAAACGCCCACTCTATCTACGCCAAAGCAGGAGCTAATCTATTGCAGTTGATGGATTTCGTCACTGACGAAGTGCATGAGTCTTGGAGTATGGACTTTCAAACAGGTTTAGGAATTCTTTTCAATAATGGAAATAGAGTTTTCGGCAGCGGAGATGATCAAGTCTTTTTGAAACAATGGAATACAAGGAATTTGGTCGTTCCAATTGAATTGGAGTTGGTCCATACGCTTAATGATAAGTGGGCGATAAGTGGTGAATTTTATACCGTATACATACCTGGTGATTTTTATGATGCCTACGTTAATGAGGGTCGAGATGCTATCTGGTATGTTAGTGTCGGAGTGCGAAGGCATTTTGATTGGTTCTGAACGAAGAGAATTTCAAAAACAAAAACAAAGACGAATGAATACGAGTAGGATAATCAGAATGGCTGTAGTGGCAATAGCAGCCTTTGCCATGTCCTCTTGCGGACAGATGAAGGAACTGCAGGCCAATATGGACCAGCTGAAAATGCAGGTCCAAGACCTCACCACTGACGATGATCAGGATGGCGTCAGCAACAAATTCGATGCAGAAGCCAATACGCCAGCGAATGCTACAGTCGATGTCAAGGGAGTAGCCATGGACACTGACCATGACGGTGTAGCCGACCATATCGATACCGATCCTTTCAGTGCCAACGGTGCCAAGGTGGATGCCGAAGGCCGCGAGCGTGATTCAGACGGAGACGGTGTTCCGGACAGCCAGGATATGGACAACAACACACCAGCAGGAAAAATGGTGAACTTCCAGGGCAAGGAGATCGAAGCACCTGCATCTGCAGCGATCGCAGCCTCTTACCCTGTATATTTCGGTTTCAACAGCGCCAGTATCTCAGGCTCCGAGCAGCGGGCCATCGCAGCCATGGCCAGCGCTATGCGCAGCGATTCCGAAATGAAGGTCACTTTGGTGGGTTATGCGGACAAGCAGGGGTTGGAGTCCTACAACCTCAAACTTTCTGAGCGCCGCGCAAAAGCAGTTATGGATGCGTTGGTAAATAGCTACGGCATCGATGCGGCACGCATTTCTACCATGGGCAAAGGAGCCAGCGAAATGGCGGCCTCCGACAGGAACGATATGAACAGACGCGTAGAGTTTGTGCGATCGAACTGATCGACTTCCATTTTACCAATTGAAAAAGCGGGCCCTTAGGCCCGTTTTTTTATGAGGTGATCCCACAATACGATGCCAGCGGTCACGGAAACATTCAAGGAGTGTTTGGTTCCGAATTGAGGAATGGCGATCACTTGATCGCATAAGCCTAAGGTCTCGTTGCTGACACCGGTGACCTCATGGCCAAAGATCAGGACGCATTCTTCTTTTGGCCATACAAAGGCCTCCAGGTTGTGGGCATGCTCGGTGATCTCCACGCCGATCTTCACCGCCTCATATTTTTTTAGCCATTCCAGTGGAGCTTCTGTATGCCTCCAGGACACACATTCTGTTGCGCCCAATGCGGTCTTCTCCAGGTCGGGATGTGGTGGGACAGGGGTGTGTCCGGCCAGAACGATCTCCCGACACCGAAATGCATCAGCAGTTCTGAAGATGCTCCCCACATTGTGGGCACTTCGCACATTGTCCAGCATCAAGCGGATAGACGATTTTTCTGCCTGAACAAATTCTTCCGGGCTCAGCCTGCCCATTTCGTGTGTTCTCAGTTTTCTGTCCATAACTTGGCTTCTTTCAAAACGATCAAAGTACTCCTTGGTGGCGAAGAAGGCAACTCCATTGATGGCGCAATACGATGAGATCAAGGCAAAACATCCCGATACCTTGCTTTTGTTTCGCGTGGGCGATTTCTATGAGACCTTTGACGAAGATGCGAGGCGGTCATCCCAGGTCTTGGGCATCACCCTGACCAAGAGGTCGAATGGAGCGGCCTCAGATACGGCCTTGGCTGGTTTTCCCTTTCACGCTTTGGATACTTATCTGCCCAAGCTTATCCGCTCTGGACTTAAGGTGGCCATTTGCGAGCAACTGGAAGAAGCATCTCCCGGAAAGAAGTTGGTGAGAAGGGGCGTTACGGAATTGGTCTCTCCAGGGGTGCACCTTAGAGACAGTATTCTTGAGGATGATCAGAATAACTATTTAGCCGCGTTTTCAGGAGATGAGCGGAAAGGAGCACTGGCCTTCCTTGATTTTTCAACCGGTGAGTTCCTTTTGACCGAGGGGACAAAAGAGCAGCTGTCCCTGCAACTGACCGCCCGCCAGCCACGGGAAGTGTTGTTGGACAGAAGAAAAAAGTTGTTTTTCCAGGAAGCCTTCGGCACCCAGTGGCTGGAGAGCTATTTACCCGATTGGGTCTGTCGTCCGGTACAGGGAGAGAAGGAATTGAAGACTCATTTTGGCGTAGAGAACCTCAAGGGCTTTGGATTGGAGAATGAGTCCGAATCGCTGGCTGCTGCGGGAATGCTCATCCATTATCTGCGGTCCAATGGGCACGATCGGCTCGATCATGTGGGCGCACCTTCCGTTCTAGGATCCTCGGAATTCATGTGGCTTGACGATTTCACATTGCGAAATCTGGAAATATTATCGAGTACAAATCCGGACGGTGTGTCCCTTTGGGAAGTCGTGGACCACGCCTCTACAGCCATGGGCAAACGAAGCATACGTCGTTGGCTTGGTGCTCCTTTGCGGCTCCCCGATCCGATCCGTGAACGTCATGACAGGGTAGCGAGGATCGCGGAGCAACCTGCCGTTTGCGAAAGTCTTGGTCAATTGCTCAAACCCTGTATCGATCTGGAACGGGCCATTGCCCGCCTGGCCACGCGTAAGATCCATCCACGCGAGCTTCATCAGCTTGCCCGTTCGCTTTCTGCACTTGAAAAAGGATTTTCCGAGATCAAACTGCCCGATCTGTTCGATGATTGGTCCTATCCAGGGTCAGCAGTCGATTCGATCGAGCAGACCCTTGCAGAAGATCCGCCGGTGCAGATCGGAAAGGAGGAGGTGATACGCACGGGTGTGGATACAGAATTGGATGAGTACAGGTCACTGAGAAATGACAGTCAGGAGCAGTTGGACCTTATGTTGGCGCAAGAGGTCGAACGCACAGGTATCAGCAGTCTGAAAGTGGGGAACAATCAGGTCTTCGGTTACCATTTTGAGGTTCGGAATACGCACAAGGACAAGGTTCCGGAGCATTGGCAGCGTAAACAGACTTTGGTCGCCGCTGAACGGTACATCACGCCTGAGCTCAAGGAATTTGAGGAGCGCATCGTCCACGCTGAGGCCCATTCCTTAGAGCGCGAAAAATACCTGTTCGATCGTTTGCTGGAGGGTCT
>RFXV01000164.1 GCA_009921445.1 Flavobacteriia bacterium | reverse complement strand
CCCAGACCCGTGATCCCACTTCACGAGTAGCCATATCGGCCACGGTGAAAACTCCCTGCGAACTCAGCCATGCGCGGAGATAACGAAGCGGATGATCCCCAGGAGATGTCCCGGTAAATACTCGATCGGAGATCATCACCTCGTGATCGCTCAGAGGAGGGAACAACGGTAATGGGGGAGGTGTGCTGGTGTGGGGGAGATGTTGGGGGTGTTCATTGGCCAAATATCCCGCAGACCACAGAGCCTCTCGCCGGTTCAGTTCCAGGTCTTCCAGAGCCCCCGAACTGGCGAGCGCTTCTATCTGACGGGAAGAAAGGCCCACTCTTCTGGCGAACTCCGTGGGATTGTGAAAAAGCCCCCTCGCGTGGCGCTCTCTCACAATCCGCTCAGCGGTATCGTCTCCGATGCCCTTGATGCTGGCCAATCCCAGCCGAGTAGCCAGTTGTCCGTCTCGACGGTGGGTGAGCGTGGGGTCTTCCTGATGCGGATCAAAAACAGGTGAGGGCGTGGGCTGTTCGTAGTGCCGACACTGATCTAGACCGGTAGGCGATGCGCCCTGAGGAGAAACAGGCTCGACTGAGGCATAGACATCGGAATACTGCACCGATGGTTTCCTCACCTCCACTCCATGACGTTCCGCATCAGAGACAAGAGAAGCTGGCGCGTAGAACCCCATCGGCCACGCCCTCAGCAGCCCCGCAAGAAATGAAGCGGGGTAGTGAAGCTTCAACCACGCGCTGGCGTAGACCAGCAAAGCAAAGCTCAGCGAATGACTCTCGGCAAAGCCAAAGCTGGCGAACGCCTGAATCATGGCGTAAATACGGTCAGAGGTGGCCTGATCGAGACCGTGTGAAGCCATACCCCGATAGAGGGTTTCGCGTAATGATTCAATGCGTTCCAACCCTCGCTTCGACCCCATAGCTCGGCGCAACAAGTCGGCGTCTTCTCCAGTGCATCCCCCCACCGTCATCGCGATTTGCATGAGTTGCTCCTGGAAAATGGGAACACCCAACGTGCGCTCCAGACAGCCCTCCAACAAGGGATGCGGGTATTGGACTGGCTCTTTCCCCGCTTTTCGCTTCACAAAAGGATGAACCGCTCCTCCCTGGATAGGGCCCGGTCGAACCATCGCAATCTGAATCGCGAGGTCAT
This sequence comes from Flavobacteriia bacterium, assembly GCA_009921445.1. Lineage (GTDB taxonomy): Bacteria > Bacteroidota > Bacteroidia > Flavobacteriales > Schleiferiaceae > RFXV01. The sequence continues at coordinate 2,298 of RFXV01000164.1, read as the reverse complement.
AGAACCTTCTGGGTTGCAGTCGCGGAAGTAGTGCCATTTGCGCCCTAGATTCCACCTGAAAAACACCAATGGAATCGGCTCGACAGAGCATGTCATAGACACCCTGTTCATCACGGGGCAGAGTGCTGAGTTCCCATTTCTCGCCCAAGCTCTGCTCAACAAGGTCGAAAGTGTCTCTGATGGCCTCCAAAATGCCTAATCCCAGGAGGTCAAACTTGACCAACCCCATCCATTCGCAATCATCTTTATCCCACTGCAGAACCGTTCTTTTTTCCCTCCGAGCAGGCTCAATAGGCACCACTTCCGAGACCGGCCTATCGGTGAGAACCATTCCTCCAGAGTGGATACCCAAATGGCGAGGAAGGGTCAACGTTCGCAGAGCTAACGCTGTGACATCAGGCGGAATCGAATGCGACTCACTCTCCCGAAGAGCACCAGATCTTTCCACTTGTCGAGAGAAAGCATTTTGTTGGCCAGGACTGTACCCCAGAGCACGCGCCATATCCCGCACCGCACTCTTGGCCTTGTATTCGATCACTGTGGCGACCTGGGCCGCTTGGGTTCTGCCATAGCGCTCATAGACATATTGGATGACTTCCTCACGTCGTCGTGATTCGAAATCCACATCGATGTCGGGCTCTTCATCGCGCAGTGCCGAGAGGAACCGTTCGAAGGGGAGGTTGTAATAAATGGAATCCACCGCGGTGATGTCCAACAAAAAACACACCGCTGAATTAGCTGCGGAGCCACGACCTTGACACAAAATTCCTCGAGACCTCGCGAAAGCCACAATGTCGTGGACGATCAGGAAATACCCCGCAAAGTCTTTGCGATCAATGAGCTCAAGTTCGCGCTCAATTCTCTGCCTGACCTCTGCACTCGCACCCGGATATTTACGAGGAATAGCCTCCTCAATGAGCTCCCGCAGATAGCTCATGGTGGTGTGACCGTCGGGGCAGAGTGTGCGAGGCAAACCGGGTTGTACTTTTTTGAGTGAAAAACTCAACTCCCGTGCGATATCAGCGCTGCGGAGAACAGCGTCGGGGTACTGAGCAAACCGTCGAAATTGCTCACTCCCGGAGCGCAAATAAGCACTGGGAGCAGCAGGAAGCCAAGGCGACAAAGATTCCATACTGGTGCGCGCTCGAACGGCTGCCATGGCCTGGGCGAGATCTGCTTCGTCGGGGGTCGCGTAGTGAACAAGACCTGTCACCACTGTGGGGAGACTGTGGCGAGCGGCCAGGGACGCCAGAAAGTCGTTGTGCACGCTATCCAGGGGATGCTGATGGTCAAAAAGCTCCACCACAACGTTGTCTCGGCCAAATCTCTCCATCAACGACAGCAAAGCCTTTTCGCTTCGTTCCTGTTCTGTGCGCGAGGGCGCTCGGTGTAGGGCAAGCGGGGCTCGAAGAGGACCTTTTCTGCACCCGGTCAAAATCATCCACTGGTCACGACTGATATCCGCAAGAGTGTGACGATCACACCTCAGCACTCCTTTCTCGCCCGACGACAGGTGGGCTTCGGTGAGGGCTCGAGACAGCGTGTGATAGCCCTCTTCGCCTCGGGCTAAGACCACAAGGTGCTCTCCGGGGGGATCTTCCGTGTCTGTTCGAGAGGCATCAGACTCGAGAGTGATTTCGGCCCCAAAAACGGTAGGCATCTGATGAAGAGCTGCCGCTTCCGCAAAACGCACAGCGCCGTAGAGTCCATTGTGATCGGTCAAGGCAAGGCCGCGCAGGCCCAGACTGTGTCCTGTTTCCACCAGCTTTTCTGGCGATGAGACTCCATCTAAAAAGCTGAAGCTGCTGTGCACATGCAACTCGGCGTACTCAATCGAGTCCTCGAGAGGTTCAGCGTTGCCTGCTGGAGGTTGATAGGGCGCGCGATGTGAGGACCACGCGGGTGAATCGCCTGCGTCAGCACCTACGGGTGGAGAGCTACCTGGACGAGATGCTTCACGGAGACGTCGTTCGTGTTCCGACCAGGAAATAGGAGGGTTACTCCACCCCATCAGTCATACCGTGCCTCAAGAGACCACGCGTGGTTACACAACGACACCAACCAGCCCATGCCCTGTTCATCAATGACTTGAAGGCGGTGCACAAAGCGACTCCTCGTGGGATCCCACCATTTTTCCCACACCGGCCACGGTCCAGCCCACGAGGTAACTTTCACCCGCCGAGAACCCGACACAAGCCAGGCTGGTGGACTCGAGAGCTCTGCTCGAGAAGAGACCGTCACCGTATCTCCATCGCCACCCAACACGGAAACTTCTCGAGGAGTAGAAAAAATCGTTGC
>RFXV01000163.1 GCA_009921445.1 Flavobacteriia bacterium | reverse complement strand
GCCTCCGGATATGCTGCTGTCGCCTATACAGAAATCGATGCTGTAGTCGTAGCCCAGTTCACCGAATTGCCAGAACATCTTGGGCCCGGGCGTGGACAACAGCAAGACCGCACCCATGGCGTGCCGGTCGGCGTAGGTGGCAGCATTCCGAGTGGAGTATCCATTGTAAGCGTTTCCATTGACCTTGGCCTCGTAGCACAGCCGTTCTTCGTCGTGGCTTTCCATGTAGGCCACCAGGTTCTTTCCCCACCAGCCCCTGTTCGAGGCGAGGGTTCCGCTCAGATCACTGCCGTAGCCCATCACCGCCTGGGTGTAGGAGTAATTCATATCGCCCCAAAGCATGAACCCACTGTTCGACAGCGCACTTTCTTCTGCATTGCCTGCAAAGTGTTCGAGGATCACAAAGGCACCGGGAGTCACCGACCAAATGTGCTGACCGTAATCGTTCAGACGGTTGATGCGTCCCTGATCATAGGCGTTCCAGCCCGATACGCTGTACAGATTGTCCGTCTGGGTAAAGCCCTTCGAAAGATCTACGCGAAAGCCATCTATCCGGTATTCTTCGAGCCAGTGCTTGAAGACCCGTTTGGTGAAATACTGGGTGTGTCCGCTTTCGTGGTTCATGTCGTAACCGACATTGAAGGGATGTTTCGGGTATTCATTGAACCAGGGATTGTCCGGTGCTGTCCGATTGTTCAGATCGTCCCAGTAAAGTTGGGCGAGCGGACTTTGACCGAACTGATGATTCAAAGTGATGTCCAGTATGACGGCGATGTCCCTGCGGTGACATTCTTCAATGAACTTTTTTAAGTCCTTTTCGGGTCCGTAATACTTGTCGGGCGCACACATATAACTCGGATTGTACCCCCAGCTCTCATTGCCCTCGAATTCCATCACAGGCATCAATTGGATCGCATTGATGTTCAGTGCCTCGAAATAATCCATTCGGTCCATCAGTGCTTTCCAGCTGTGCTCTGGATCGAAATCGCGAAGCAGCAGTTCGTAGATCACCAGGTCCCGGCTGTCGGGGCGCTGATAATTCAGACCGTTGTCCCAGGAGTAGCCGATCTTTCCAGTCTGAAAAACAGAGACATGTCCGCTCTGATTGGCGGGATAGAAGGGACGATTCGGGTAGGTGGCCTGACCGATGTACTGATCGTTCCAGGGATCGAGGACAAGTTCACTGTAGGGGTCTGCGATCTTGATCCCCTGCGGCCCTACATAGTATTGAAAACGGTATTTGGTCTGTGGGTCCAGTTGATCGATCTCGATCCAAAAGCTCTGGCCATCGGTGGACGGGGTCATCAGGTAGGCAGAATCCAACTGCCAGTTATTGAAATCACCCAAGGCAAAGGCCCATGATTTTCCGGGTGCCCGAAGTTGCAAGTGGACCTTTGTTTGGGACAAAATGGTGATGCCGTCCTCCCTACCTGCTGGGGGATCCGATGGAGTGCCTGCCTGCAGACGTTCGATCGTCAGGGAATCCGTGGCGAAATATCCAGTTCCGGTGTCGATCTCCAAGATCAATTGATGCATGCCTGCAGATTGTTCATCTCCACGGAAGGTGTACTCGATCACCTTTGCCCCCGAGGCTTGGGCCACTTCCTGTCCATCGAGCTGAAGCCGAACGAAGGCGTTCACCGAACACTCCCCGCGCAAGCTGGCCGAAGAAGAGGGGAGGACGCGCAGCGAATGGGCGTCTGTATTGGTGAAGCCCGACTGGAAACTTCCGTCACTGCCGTAGTGGATGAAGTCCGATCCGTCTGCATTCTTTCCAACCACTGTGCCTTCGGAGTTGCGGAAGACCATTGCGAGGGCATTCACCTGCTGCTGCCCGTTCAGACCGTGGAAAGAGGAAATGTTATATCCGATCTCGAATTGCTCGTTGCCCAGCGCATTCATTCGTACCTGCGGGTCGTCCTGTCCCCATTGACCCACAGTGAATTTCCAGTCAGATGAGTCTGTGCTTTGATCGGTCAATAGTCCAAAATGGCCATAGACCGTATTCATTCCTTTCAGCGCAGCATTTCCCTGATCAGCGGTGTAGCGAATCGTAATGATGTCTTGTGCATCGAACCATCTGGGTACGATCTCGACTTGGCCAAGGGCTGTAAGAAAGGAGAGGAATGGAACAACGATAAAAAGACGAATCAATTTGGTGTTCATCGGTCAGTTCTGAATTTGGTAGGAAAAGTAAGAAAAATGTACTTTGTACACTAAGGTAGAAAGAAACAACTCAAAAGCCTCTGGATGGCGATTATTGGAGGTGATCGATCGCTGCCTCGATGTAGGAGTCCTTTCCCTGCAGCAGCTGGGCAGAATCGAGATCCATGGCGATGTCCGGTGGGATCCCGACCTCTAATGAATGTCCGTCGGGAGTGAATGTGCGGGTGGCAGAGTACCGAAAGGTCCAGCCATTGGGAAGTTCTCCATAAATGGGCAATCCACCGCCTCCACCCGTGGTGTCCCCCATGAGGGTCACCTGTGGCAGGTCTTGAAGCATGGCAGCAAAACTGTTGGTTGCCGAGTAACAGCTGCGGTTGGTCAGGACGACCACATTTCCTTTGTATTGGATCCCTTCGGGTTCGACCGTTACCGCCTGCGGACTGGTGAAATCGTCGGCCTTGGGTCCGCTCTTTGCCTGCTCAAAGAATGCCACCCGTTCGTGCTTGGAAAAATGTCCGGCGATCGAACGGGCATTGCCCAGGAAACCGCCGCCATTGTCGCGTACGTCGAGGATCAAACCCTTGGCTTCACGGTAGTTGTAGAGGATGAGGTCGAGCTGTGGCGTGGAGAAATTGCCCGAGAAGCTAGAGTAATAGACATAGCCCACGGAATCGCGCAACCAGTTGTGGGCAAAAGGCCCGGTGATGCGGTGGCCAGTGCCCAGGTAGTTCCGCTCGACCAGTTCTCTGTTGAAGTTGGGCGGTCGATTCAGATACCAGTTCCAGTGGCGTCCAATATCGAATCCAGAGATCAGATTGGTGTGTCCATCGCGAAGAAGGTCCAGCATGGAGGCCATAAGATCGAACAAGGCGACTTCCGAGTGAATGGAGGCGAGTTTGGGACGGCACGTATCGTAGACTGTCTGCCAGTCCACATCTTTCACATCGAACAATCCATATTTCTCATCGATGGTTCGCCATAGCAGATCGAAGTTGCTGTATTTGTTGTCTTGGATGGGGTCTGGGAAGAACATGCGCTCGCAGGCCGAAAGACTCAGCAAGAGGGAGAGCACAAGTATCGATCTTCCGTTCATTTCAGTGTGACACGCATTCGAATGCCCCATTCGTGGTAGGCCGCATATTGACCGTTGGGCGCATTCAGTTGGGTGTATTGCCAAATATATCTCAGACCAAAGCTATTTCCACTGCTTTGCAGCCAATCCAGATCCCAGCCCGATCGCCAAATCTGATTTCCTCCGAAACTGCTCCAATCACTCCACCGATCG
>RFXV01000162.1 GCA_009921445.1 Flavobacteriia bacterium | reverse complement strand
GCGTTTGATGTATTTGTTGTTGTAGAAGCCTGTGTGGCCACCAGCACCTTCGGCGTAGTTGATGCTTCCGGGGTTCGATTGGCTGGCGATGAAGGCATCGAGGTCGAGGACGGTCACATCCCTCCGAGGGTCTGCGGGGTCAAAGGAATCATAGAGGTCTTGCGTGGGCAAATTGTAGCTGTTGCCATCTCCGTAGAACGGTCCATCGTATTGACGGATCCCCTGAAAACCAGGAGCGGCATTGCCTTCCAGACAGATCAGGCAGCCGTAGCTTCCGCCTTCCTGATTGGAATATTCAATGTCGAAGACGGTCTCAGCATTGTTCTCATTGGCAGCCAGCCAAAGTGAGGCAAAGTCGCTGACCAGGGCATGTGGTCCGGATGTGATCAGTTGGTCCAGGGTGCTGGCTGCTTCCGCATGTTTGCCCCGGTAGAGCTGAACTTTTCCAAGCAGCCCGAGTGCACTGCCTTTGGTCACCCGTCCTTTCACCGGCTGACTCCAGGGCAGGTCGGCAATGGCCAGGTTCAGGTCAGCTTCGATCTGATCGTAGACCTCTGCCGCAGAAGACCGATCGATCTGAGTTACCTCGTCCGATCCCAGACGCTTGTCGATCACCAGGGGCACACCGCCAAAGAATTTGACCAGATCGAAATAGTAATAGGCCCGAAGGAAACGCGATTCCGCTACGATGCCCTCCTTTCCGTCAAAGTCGATCTTGTCCCTGTTCTCCATCAGGTAATTCACCCGTGCGATCCCTGTGTAGTTCCAGCGGAACAAGGAGCGCAGTTCGAGATTGACCGCATTGTGCGTCATGGCTTCTATCTGGTGAAGCCCTTCGGTATCGGTCACACTTTCGCCGCCAGCGATCGCATTGTCCGAGGCGATCTCTCCGATCCAGTAAGACACGAAGCTTCCTTGCAGCAGGTCGTAGGCACCGATCAATGCCAGTTCATAGTCTTGGGGCGCATTGAAATAGCTTTCTGCATCCAATGCGAATTCGGGCTGAACGTCCAGATAGTCCCGGCAACCCAGCTGTGATAGCAGCAGGAGCATCAAGGCATTTCGCCAATTGATCATCTTTTTTCTCATCTCAGTGGATTAAAAGTTCATTTGTAGACCGCCCATGAAGGTGCGTGGCTGAGGATAGAAGCCGTAATCCACGCCGGCGGCAAGAGGCCCGCCAAAGTTTCCAATGTCCGGATCGAAGCCCTGATAAGCCGTGAGCGTCCAGAGGTTGTTGGCAGCCACATAGATCCTCAGGCGTTCTGCACCCCAGGGGTTCACCCAAGACTTGGGCAGGCTGTAGCCCAGTTGCAGATTCCTTATGCGGAGAAAAGAGCCGTCTTCGACAAAGTGATCTGAAAATACATTGTTGCGTGTGAGGTCTGTGGTCACTCTTGGGATCTCATTGCTGCTGCCGTTGCCCACCCAGCGTCCGATCACATAATCGAGCTGATTGGCATAGGGCTGTTGTCTTTCGTAGTTGCGGATGATCTCCTGCCCGATAGCGGCGTACACATGGCAGGAAAGGTCAAAGCCTTTGTAGGCAGTGTTCAGACTCAGGCCGAAAGTAAAATCGGGGATGGGTGAACCCAATTGGACCCGGTCGCTGTCGTCGCTAAAATTGATGACCCCATCTCCGTTCTGATCCACGAAACGCAGATCACCGGGCTGGGCTCCGGCTTGCACGACCGCCGCATTGTCGATCTCGGCCTGTGTTTGGAAAATACCATCGGTTTCCAGTCCGATGAAGTATCCGATCGGGAAGCCCTCCTGAAAGCGCGTAGCAATGTTGCCGCCCACACCGAAGGCTGCTCCCGGGATGAAATCGACACCGTTGGGCGTGGAGGTCACTTCATTGCGGATGTAACTACCGTTGATCTGAGCCGAGAAGGACCACTCGGATCCAACGGGCGTGCGGTAACCGAGCTCGAGTTCCACACCGGAGTTGCGCACATCACCTGCATTGACAAACGGCGGATAGCCGCCAGGGCCATAGGTGCCCAGAACACCGGAAACATCTGGTTGGAAAAGCAGATCGTTCGTCTCCTTTATAAAGTAGTTGAAAGTGGCACTGAAGTTCTTCAGGAAACCGATGTCCAGACCCAGATTCCACTGAGAGGTACTTTCCCACTTGAGGTCGTCGTTCGCCGCCCGACCAATGGCCACGCCTGTCCGGATGATGTCGTCCCACACATAGACGCCTTCGCCATTGAGCAGTGCCCGGTAAGCGAAATTGGGGATCTGATCGTTGCCTGAAGTTCCAAAGCTCAAACGAAGCTTGGCAAAATCAAGCCCCTCCACTTTGGCAAAATCTTCTTCGGAAATGATCCAGGCACCGGAAAAGACCGGGAAGAAACCCCAGCGATTATTGGCTCCGAACTTGGACGATCCATCTCTCCTGAGGATGGTCGAGAACAAATAGCGGTCCTTGTATACGTACTCAGCTCGAGTAAAGGCCGACAGCAGTCGTTCACGGAACTGGAAGGAGAAGGTGTTATTCAAATATCCATTCTCTGCCTGGTTGGCTGAGATGTCCGCAAAATCGAGGCTGTTGTATGGAATGTTGAAGGCCACGCCGGTGAGACCTTCGCCTCTGCGACTGAAGGCGGATACCCCCAAAGAGGCCTTGACTTTGTGGTCTTCCTGAAACGTCTTTTCGTAGTTCAGGTAGCTTTCGAATGTCAGATCGGAATAAGTGCTCCTGGATTCCTCCACATTGGCACCTCGATCGATGAACACACTGTCGGCGATCTCGATGCGCGGCGCTTCCAATTCGTCGTTTGCGGCCGTATTCTGCGGCTTGCCGGGTCCGTACCAGGTCAGCGGATTGAACGCCTTGTAATCGACCAGGGCCACATTGAAATTGAAGCGGTTGGTCCAGGTCAGTCCGGGAGCCAGGTCGTATGCCAGCTCTTCCTTTCCAACGAATTTATTGACCGCTGAACGGTTGTGGGTATTTTCCATCTGTGCCAGGGGATGGATCAGGTCGTTGACCAGGTTCAGATAGCTGTAGCGACCGTCTTCGCGCAGAGGTTCGGTGGGGTAGGCGTTGATCGTATTGTACAGCACGGAACCGATCCCGTTCTCGGGCAGTGCGGCCCGCTCCTCGAAGGTGTAGAGCAGTACGCTGTTGAAGCGCAGGCGCTCGGAGATCTCATTGGTGTAATTCACGCGTCCGTTCCAGCGCTCGAATTGTGCTTTGTCGCCTCCGACGATGCCTTTCTGACGGAAATAGGTTCCGCCTATGGAGTAGGAGGAACGGTCTGTGCCGCCATTCATGCTCAGGCTGTAGTTCTCGATGGGCGCAGTCTGAAAGACGGCATCCTGCCAGTCGGTTCCTTCGCCGAGGGCCGTATTGGCAAAGGGCGCAGGGTCTCCGCCATTGATGAAAGCATTGTTCTTGATCACTGCATATTCCGTGGCGTTGAGCAGATCCAGTCTCCGTGTGGTTTCTTGTATGCCGTAGTAGGTGGTGAACTCGAACTGCGGTGCACTGTTCTTGCTGC
>RFXV01000161.1 GCA_009921445.1 Flavobacteriia bacterium | reverse complement strand
ATTTTCCTGTTGAGACCGATCACTGTGGCGCGGTGCGGATCGCAAAGAATGATCTGAGCGCCCATATCGATGAGCTTGTCCACGAAGAACAGGCGACTTTCAAACATCTTTTGATGAATGAGTACGCTTCCTTTGGCTTGGGTGGCCACCACCAGTACGATACTGAGCAGATCCGGAGTGAAGCCCGGCCAGGGCGCATCGGAGACAGTCAGAATGGATCCATCCATGAAACTGCCAATGGCATATTCTTCCTGAGCAGGGACAAAGAGATCATCGCCCCTCAACTCGAGCTGAATCCCGAGCCTTTCAAAGACACCCGGCATCAAACCAAGGTCTGGATAGCTCACATCTTTGATCGTGATCGCGCTCTGGGTCATCGCCGCCAGACCGATCCACGATCCGATCTCGATCATGTCGGGCAGGATCCGATGTTCGGTGCCTCCCAATCTGTCCACTCCCTGTATCGTCAGCAGATTTGAGCCGATGCCCTCTATTTGTGCGCCCATGCGGTTGAGCATCTTGCACAATTGCTGCAGATAGGGTTCACAGGCGGCATTGTAAATGGTCGTGGTTCCTTCCGCAAGTACAGCTGCCATCACTATGTTGGCCGTTCCTGTGACCGAGGCTTCTTCAAGCAGCATATAGCTGCCATTGAGCTGATCGGCCTCCACTCCGTAAAATGATTCGTCGTTGCGAATGCGCAAATGGCCGCCCAGCTTTTCCAATCCAATGAAATGGGTGTCCAGACGCCGCCTGCCGATCTTATCTCCGCCAGGTTTTGGGATGTAGCCCTTTCCAAATCGGGCAAGCAGCGGACCCACCATCATGATCGACCCCCGCAGGGAGGAAGCTTTCTGACGGTAGGTATCGGACATCATGAACTCAAGATCCACGGCATCGGCCCGGAAAGTCATTTGGCTCGCGCCTGTCTTTTTTACCGCTACGCCGAGGTCCTGGAGGATCTCAATGAGCTTGTTGACATCTCGTATATCCGGGATGTTGTCAATGACGACTTCCTCGTCTGTCAACAAGACCGCACAGAGGATCTGCAGCGCCTCGTTTTTCGCACCTTGCGGGACGATCTCACCAGAGAGTTTTTTGCCTCCGTTGATCTTGAATGTGCCCATAGGGATGTCCGTGAAGGAATGGTCTAGCTGACCGGCTTCCTGAATTTCTTTTTGTTCTTGCGGTTTCGGTTCCGCTTGTTGTTCTTGCCGCGAGCGTTCCGGACTTCCTGCTGCATGCCTTTGGTCAGAGACTGTGCGTTGGCCAGTTCCTTGTCTTCAGGTGCTTCGATGGTACCGTCGCTCAATTCATGGAGGTCTCTCCAGATCAATTCGTCCTGTACCGTGTCCTTGTTCCAGTTCAAATAGGACTTTTTCATCTGGTTGGCCACATCCCGGATCAAGGCATCCCGATCCGCATCTTCTGGATCGAGTTCTTTGATCTTGCCAATGACCGCACGAATGATCTGTCCGTAATGCCGCTTTTTGTGAGAGCGCCTCGGATAGCCCATCATCTCAGGACTCGATTCAAAGGTCTCTCTTTGGGGTGTGGGATAAGGACTGTCCACATCGAGTTGAAAGTCACTCATGATGAACAGATGGTCCCAAAGCTTATGTCGGTAGTCCGCGGCATCGCGCAGATGAGGATTCAGGTTTCCAATGACCTCGATGATGGCATGGGCCACCGAGTTCCGTTTTTCGCGGTCCTCGATCTCCATGCACTCCTCCACCATTTTCTGAATGTTCCGTCCGTATTCCGGGATGATGAGCCGGGGGCGGGAAGAATTGTACTCCATAGTTTTCGCTGAGCGCTTAAAAGTAAGGCCTTCTCACAATTTGCGGAGCTTGGCAAAACGCAAAAGAAGTTTCTTCTCTCCTCCATTCTTGAATTGGACCGTGGCCTTGAGGTCTTCTGGGGGGCCCTCGAGTGCAGTGATCTTTCCAGCGCCGAAGCGATCATGGATCACTCGATCCCCCTCACTGAGATTGGTCAGCGGTTTTCCCTCGGGGGCCTCACGCCCCTGATCGAGTTTGCGCATACCCGGTTTGGGTGCGAATGCCGTACTCGTTGTGCCCGTGGCCGACTTTTTTCGTGGGCCGCCAAAATTTCGGGATGCTGTTGATGCAGGGCGCGAGCCCGGCAGCATCTGTTTTCCCTGGAAAGGACTGTGGTCGGGCAACTGCATATCGAGGTGCTGTGGGTCGATCTCATCGATGAATCGACTGGGCAGGGTGTCCACGGTCTTCCCCCAGCGAAAACGGATGTGTGCAAAGGTGAGATAGGCCTTTACCTCTGCGCGGGTCAGCGCCACATAAAAAAGTCTGCGCTCTTCTTCAAGTTCATTCCGCGTGTCCATGGCCATCATGCTCGGAAAGAGCGATTCTTCGAGCCCGACAATGAAGACAAATGGAAATTCCAGTCCCTTGGCCAGGTGAACGGTCATCAGGGATACCTTTTCCGCATCGTCTTCCGCACCCTGATCCTGATCGGTGATCAGGGCCACATCCTGGAGGAAGGCACCAAGACTGCCGTCTCCTCCTTCTTCTTTTTGGCGTTCGGAGAATTCCTGGATCGCATTGAGCAATTCCTCCACGTTCTGCAGCCGCGCCTCGCCTTCCGGGCTTTTGTCCTCCTTCAACTCTTTGAGCAGGCCCGAATGGCGAACAGCGAACAGTGTCGCTTCGGAGGCATCGTTCTTTTCAGCTTCAACGGAGAACGAGCGGATCGATGCACAAAAGTCTGCGAGTTTCTTGCAGGTCGGTCCGTTGATCCCTGAGGGAGACAGCATCATTGGATTTTCAGCTGCTTCGAAAAGAGAGACTTGATTCTGCTGAGCGACCACGTTCAATCGGTCGAGGGTGGTATTTCCGATGCCGCGTCGAGGCAGGTTGATCACCCGCCGGAACGCTTCCTCGTCCTTGACATTTTGGGTCAGCTTGAGATAGGCCAATACATCCTTGACTTCTTTTCGCTGATAAAAAGACACACCTCCGTAAATGCGGTAAGGGATGTTCCGCTTCCTCAGCGAATCCTCGAAAGAGCGCGACTGCGCATTCGTTCGGTAGAGAATGGCAAATTGTCCGTAGCCCCTTTGCTCATTTCGTGCGCGATCGAATATCTGTCGGGCGACATAGTGCCCCTCCTCGGTATCGGAGATCGCCTTGAAAACGGTGAGCGGCTCGCCCGCGGTATTTGAAGTCCAGACCTTTTTTGGCAGTTGTTGCTTATTGTGTTTGATCAGACTGTTCGCCGCATTGACGATATGCTGGGTCGATCGGTAATTCTGCTCGAGTTTGAAGACCTGTGCGTTCGGGTAGTCGCTTTTGAAATTGAGTATGTTCTGGATGTTCGCCCCCCGGAAGGAGTAGATGCTTTGGGCGTCATCGCCCACCACACAAATGTTCTCAAAGCGCGAAGCAAGAGCCTTCACAATGATGTACTGCGAGTGATTGGTGTCCTGATACTCGTCCACCAAAATGTAGCGAAAGCGATTCTGGTATTCTGAAAGCACTTCCGGAAAGCTCCCGAACAACTCATTGGTCTTGAGCAACAGATCGTCAAAATCCATGGCTCCTGCCCGGAAACACCGGTCGC
>RFXV01000017.1 GCA_009921445.1 Flavobacteriia bacterium | reverse complement strand
CCATCAAAACTTCATAGACACCTGCGCTATCACGATGTTCAACACCCAAAGCGGTAGATGCATTGCCCTGTGGATCAAGATCGATCACCAATACGCGAAGGCCCCCCATCGCCATCGCTGCTGCGCAGTTGCCTTCGGGCTGGGGATGTTCCCATCCATTGCATGCTTCGGCCGCGTCCAGGAGGTTTTGTCTATTCAAAGGAGGAAATGGATCGGATGCAGGACGAGCTGCTTCAATTCAAAGAAGATGGTGCCGCAGGCGTAGTGTTCGGTTGTTTGAATGCTGCACATGAAGTGGATGCTGCCAATACGCGGTTACTCACAGAGCATGCCCACTCACTGGGTCTTGAAGCCACTTTTCATCGTGCCTTTGACCATTTGAAAGATTTTCAGAAAGGATTGGATCAGCTCATTGAGATCGGTGTGGACCGCATACTGACCTCTGTGCCCATTCAGGCGGTCGAATTCAGATCATGGCGGGTTCGGGTGTATCAAAGGAGAATGCACGGCGCATCGCTTCGATTGGAGTGGATGCCCTGCATCTCACTTCACACAAAAAGAGCAGGGAGGATGGGCTGCTTGAAGGAATGGGTCATTGCTACAGCCCGTATCCAGCCAAGTGGTTCGAGATCAAAACGCTTTTCTCTTGAATCGGCTGCTTTCCTTTTTACCGCTATTGCTTTGGTCCTGTACAACAGATGTCCCTAGTGGCAAGCGGCTCTTGCACACTGGATGGGAATTTCGTCACGCCGATTCGGTCATTTACCGTTCTGCCGATGTACCTGGTTCGATTCATCTGGATCTCTGGGCACGGGGAGCGATCGGGGATCCCTATTGGCGAAACAACGAGTCCGAGCAGGCGTGGATCGAAAATGAGAATTGGGTCTATCGGACAGAAATAACCCTGACCCCAGAGGAATTACAGGCCGATGTTCTGGAACTGGAATGCGATGGCCTGGACACTTATGCCAAACTCTTCTGGAACGATTCACTCATCCTCGAGGCGGACAATATGTTCCGCAGTTGGCGGATCGATCTCTCGGGTTTGAGAAAAAGAGCAAGGAATGTGCTGGAGATCCGCTTTGAGTCGCCCGTTGAGCACAATAAAAAGCGTGTCGCGGCCCACACGTATCGCCTTCCCTCGGGAAATGAGTCCAATGAAGTCGTCCATAAAGTCTCTTCTTTCACTCGAAAGGCGGCATATCAGTTTGGTTGGGACTGGGGGCCACGATTCGTGGGCTGCGGTATTTGGCGGCCGATCGGACTGCGCCACTGGAATCAGGCGCGCATAGACGACATCCATACCCAGACCTTGGCGCTGAGTTCGGAAGATGCGCAGCTGCAGACAGAGGTTCGGCTCGAGGTAAATGAGTCGGCGGTGTATCGCATCTCTGTGGACAGCCTTTCAAAGGAAGTCTTCCTGGAAAAAGGCAGCCACTCCGTGCTTTTCGATCGCACCATCGATTCACCGAAGCTGTGGTGGTGCAATGGTTTGGGAGAGCCACATCTCTATTCATCCCGCATCCGTTTGGCCCGTGCCGATCGAAGGCTGGATGAAAAGGATCACCGTTTTGGCATTCGGACCATCGAATTGGTGCGGGAAGAGGATTCGATCGGCACCTCATTCTTCTTCCAGCTCAACGGTCGTCCGGTCTTTGCCAAAGGGGCGAATTATATCCCTCAGGACCTCTTTCCCTCCCGAGTGGAAGATCGACGATACATAGAGCTGCTGGGTGCCGTGCAGGAAGCGGGGATGAACATGCTCCGCGTTTGGGGCGGAGGTGTCTACGAGCGCGATCTCTTCTATGATCTGTGCGACGAAAAAGGCATCATGATCTGGCAGGACTTCATGTTTGCAGGCAGTCTGTATCCAGCCGATACGACCTTTCTGACCACTGTGGAAAGAGAATTGGAAGACAATATCGGTCGGTTGCGACGCCATCCCTGCTTGGCTTTGTGGTGCGGCAACAATGAGATCGAGGTGGCATGGAAGAATTGGGGTTGGCAGACCCAGTACGGATATTCCCCCACGGATTCGCTGGCGATCTGGTCGGATTATCTGCGCATGTTCGACTCGCTCATTCCCGTTCATCTGGCCCAAATGCATCCTCAACTGCCCTATGTTTCAAGCTCACCGCTGAGCAATTGGGGTACAAGGGAGAATTTCGATCACCATTCCATGCACTACTGGGGCGTGTGGCACGGAAAGGACGGCCTGGAGGATTTCGACACGAACATTGGTCGCTTCATGGTCGAATATGGGTTTCAATCGTATCCGGAACGGTCCACGCTTCTTGGCTCCATGGATGCCTCGGATCTGGATCTTTCTTCTGAGGTCATGGCGAAGAGACAAAAGAGCTATGTGGGAAATGGCCTGATCGATGAATTCATCTCGGCATATCTCAGCCCTGCAGAAGATTTTGGAGATTTTGTGCAGAAGAGTCAGCGCGTTCAGGCCATGGCGATGCAACGGGCGATCCGGGCACATGTGGACGCCGATCCACACTGCATGGGAACACTTTTCTGGCAGCTGAATGATTGCTGGCCTGGACCGAGTTGGAGCGTGATCGACCACCAGGGAAGGAGGAAACAGGCCTTTCAGGCAGTAAAAAGCGAATTTCTTCGTGCTGATTCCATAAGACCTTGATGCCCCGATTCAAACATATCTCATTCCGCTTTGGGGTTCGATAAGCCGAGCAGATTTGATTCTTGGGTGAACGAATCCACTTTTTTTTCTCTTCATTGGAAAGATCAGCGTGTTAAAAGGAGGACTTGAACTAAGTTCGCGCGTTTTTTAATCGAACGGTCCTTCAACAAAGGCTCACGGCAGTCTTTGTGATGATCAAGGGTCATAAAGAACCAGCTCATTCAACTCCCATGAATTTATGAAAATGGTGTTCAATCTTTTTGACTTTAAACAAGATGTGGACTACAAGACAGAAGTGCTTTCTGGTCTGACAGTTGCCATTGCCTTGATTCCCGAAGCAGTGGCCTTTGCGCTCATTGCTGGTCTATCTCCGTTAACTGGGCTTTATGCGGCATTTGTCATGGGCTTGGTGACTTCTGTTTTTGGTGGAAGGCCGGGGATGATATCCGGAGCAACAGGTGCTGTAGCCGTCGTGCTTGTCGGTTTGGCCAATACGCATGGGCCGGAGTATGTTTTTGCGGCGGTAATTCTTGCAGGTGTATTGCAAGTTCTATCTGGACTCATGAGATTGGGCAAATTCATGAGATTGGTTCCTCATCCTGTCATTTTTGGATTTGTGAACGGATTGGCGATAATTATTTTCATGTCTCAGCTCAGCCAATTTCAAGGTTCAAATGGAGAATGGCTGGCGGGCCCAGAGCTCTATGTGAATTTGGGTCTTGTTTTGGTGACCATACTTCTTATCTGGAGTTTTCCGAAGCTGACGCGAGCAGTTCCCTCTTCACTGGTGGCTATTCTTGTAGTTTCTGCAATGGTGATTGGTTGGGACATCCCGACCAAAACAGTGGGAGACCTGGCATCCATAAGTGGAGGGTTTCCTCCTTTTCATCTTCCTTTAATTCAATGGAACGTTGAATCTCTTTTCACCATTCTTCCTTACTCATTTGTCATGGCCGGAGTCGGACTCATTGAAAGTTTATTGACATTGAATATTGTGGATGAGATAACGGAATCCAGAGGAAGAGGGAACAAAGAAGCAGTGGCTCAAGGCACAGCGAATATCCTTTCGGGAATATTCTCGGGAATGGGCGGATGCGCAATGATCGGACAGAGTTTGATCAACATTTCCAATGGTGCCAGGGCCCGGCTCTCAGGAATTGTGGCTTCTGTGGTTCTATTGTTATTTGTGATGGTGGGTGCCAATTGGATCGAACGGTTGCCCATGGCAGCATTGACTGGGTTAATGATCATGGTTGCCTTGGGAACATTTGAGTGGGCCAGTTTGAAAACCATCACGAAAATGCCGCGATCGGATATTTTCGTCATGATCCTGGTGACAGCAGTTACAGCTGTTTTACACAACCTTGCACTTGCGGTCGTAATTGGCGTAGTGATTTCAGCTCTGGTATTTGCGTGGGACAATGCAAAACGCATAAGAGCTCGAAAATCTGTAGATCCTGAAGGTGTCAAGCACTATGAATTATATGGCCCTTTATTCTTTGGTTCAGTGGGCGTGTTCAATGAGAAATTTGATGTCCATGGCGATCCTGATCAGGTGATCATTGATTTTTGTGAGAGCCGTGTTGTTGATATGTCGGCCATAGAGGCCTTGAATAAACTGACTGAACGCTATTCCAAAGTAGGGAAGAAGGTACAGTTAAGACACTTGAGCCCAGATTGCAGAAAACTGCTCAAAAATGCAGACAGGATCATTCAGGTAAATGTCCTGGAGGATCCCAATTATAAGATCGTGGTGGACAAGCTATAGGGCGTTGATCTTACTTTTTGAGCAAGGCCAACAAGAAGGACACAACACCATGATTCTACTGTTTCACTGATCTTTGATCAGCCTTTCATACAAGGAAGCGCACCGCTGGTACAAAGACTCCAATTCCACGGGTAAAGGCTCTTCAGCCGTTTTATACGGCTTGAATCCAGAGGAGGCGTGCACCGAATGGTACCAGTGCCGGGCCCAGGGTCCGTCTTCCGGGATGCCACCTGCTTTCCATTGGAGCATGGCATGTTCGAAGGGTATCTCCAGAAATGTACAGAGGATCTTCAGCTCTTCTTCCGGAGCATTCAGGATGCTCTTGCCCTCAATGACGCGGAAGGGAATGCCTTCATTTTTCAAATGCTCGGCCAGGCGGACTTGATCCTCGTAGCCCACATCCTTCATAGTTGGACAGGGGATCACCTTGTGGAAGGAGGGCAGCATCTCCTGAGGGGCTCTGGTGAGCAGGATGTTCTTTCCGCTTCTGAGGAAGTTCAAGTCCAGTCCATACAAATGATGGGTCATGTTCTTGAAGAAAATGACCTTTCGATCCGAAAGCTGGAGCATGTTCTGTACGGCCCTCTCCCCATTGCATTCCATTTGGGCCATGATGGCAGCTGCGGACGGATGCCGTTCCTTGGCAGGGGATCTTTTTAGGTAGTGACCGTAGAGTGGCTCGTCCACCACACGGCAATCGCTTCGCTGAGCGAAGGAGTACATCAGGGCAGTGGAGATGTTGCGGGGTCCGGACCAGAGGAAAATACGTTGAGGCCCGGGCTCAGCAGTCATGGATCAAGGCTTCGTAGGCGGCCTGAAGTTGTTCGGTGACCGGACCCATGCGGGCATCCGTACCGATCTCCCGGCCATCGATCGAGAAGACCGGCGTGAGTCCACCAAAGGTTCCCGTTACAAAGGCCTCATCGGCGGAGTAGCAATCGAAGAGAGAGAAATTCTTTTCTCTGCAGACCAATCCGTTGGAACGGCTCAGGTCGATCACTTTCTGTCGGGTGATCCCGTTCATACAAAACTGATCGGTGCTCGTCCAGACTTCGCCCTTTTGAACGATGAAAAAATTGGTGGAATTGCAGGTGGAGACAAATCCGTTGATGTCGAGCATCAGGGCCTCATCAGCTCCGGCTTCCAGTGCCTGCACCAGCGCCTGTACTTCATGAAGTTTGCTGTGGCAGTTGAGTTTGGGATCCAGGTAGTCCGGACGCCCTCTTCGCACGGTCGAGGTGAAAAGTCGCAAGCCGCGCCTTCTGCTCTCCTCGGATGCGATCTTGTGTTCGGCAATGATCACCACATTCGGGCCAGAGAGCGTCAGCCTGGGGTCTTGGGAAGGTGTTTTCTTGATGCCTCGAGTGACCATGACCCGAATGTGCACGCCATCGTCCATGTCGTTGGCCTTCAGTGTCTCCCAGATGTACCGCTCCAGTTCCTGTTTTGTGAAGGGAAGCTGCAGTCCGATCGCTTTCGCTCCTTTCCAGAGCCGCTCAAAATGATCCTGGAGGAAGCACAAGCGACCACGGTGCAGTCTGATTCCTTCCCAAATGCCATCACCTACCAGATAGCCGCTGTCAAAAACAGATATGCTGGCCTCAGCCCGCGGCATGAGCGCACCATTGACGTAGATGAGCACATTTTCATTGCGCCCATCTTCTTGTGCATTGTGCGTTCCGTGGGTCATGTGTTCAACAGCCCATCAATCGATCAGTGCATTCAGCGTGGCACTGGGCCGCATGACCGCTTCGGCTTTGTTTTCTTCAGGCCTGTAGTATCCGCCGATATCCATCTTCTGACCCTGCACAGAGAGGAGTTCCTCGTTGATGCGTGCCTCGTTTTCCCTGAGGGCGGCAGCCAGTCCGGAAAATGCGGATCGCAGCTCGGCATCTTTGTCTTGAGAAGCAAGCTCCTCTGCCCAGTACATGGCCAGATAGAAATGGCTTCCGCGGTTGTCGTGTTCACCACTCTTGCGCGACGGTGCCTTGTTCTCCAAGAGATATCTGCTGTTGGCCCGATCCAGACATGCAGCCAATATCTGTGCTTTCGCATTGTTCTGGCCCTCTGCCAGATGTTTCAAGGATTCAGCCAATGCCAGGAATTCCCCAAGAGAGTCCCAGCGCAGATGATTTTCTTCCACTAGCTGATCCACGTGCTTGGGTGCAGAGCCACCGGCTCCGGTTTCAAACAAACCGCCTCCGTTCATGAGCGGAACAATGCTGAGCATCTTGGCGCTCGTTCCCAGTTCGAGGATGGGGAAGAGGTCTGTCAGGTAATCACGGAGCACATTTCCTGTGACCGATACCGTGTCCAATCCGCGCCGCATCCGATCGAGTGAGAAATGGGTGGCATCCACAGGAGACATGATCGGAAGTTCGAGTCCTTCGGTATCGTGCTCTTTCAGGTACTGAAGAACTTTTTGGATCAGTTCGGCATCATGTGCTCGTTCTTCATTCAGCCAAAAAACAGCCGGTACGCCGGTTTCTCGTGCACGCTTCACGGCCAAGCGGACCCAATCCCTGATGGGAGCGTCTTTGGTCTGACATGCCCTAAGAATATCTCCCTCAGATACTTCCTGCTCCATCAACACTGCATTCCGATCGTCCACGAAACGCAGTTTTCCACTGCTTGAGATCTGGAACGTCTTGTCATGTGAGCCATATTCTTCCGCCTTCTGGGCCATGAGCCCCACATTGCTTACGCTTCCGATCTGAGTGGGATCCAGAGCGCCATGACGTTTGCAGTCGTCAATGACCGCCTGATAAACTCCTGCATAACTGCGGTCCGGGATGATGGCTTTGGTGTCCTGTGAGCGTCCTTGAGCGTTCCACATTTGCCCGGAATTGCGGATCATCGCAGGCATGGAGGCATCGATGATCACATCACTTGGAACGTGCAGGTTGGTGATCCCTTTGTCTGAATTGACCATGGCCAGATCAGGGCCTTCTTCCAGGGCTTGTTCAAAGGCATTTTCGAGAATTTCTTTTTGCTCGGCGGGCAGCTCGGCTATTTTGCTCAGTACCTGCCCAAGGCCATTGTCCGGATTGGCTCCCGCCCCTTCGAGCCATTCTGCATGTTCTTCGAATACGCCCTTGAAAAAAGACCGGACCACATGACCAAAAATGATGGGGTCACTGACCTTCATCATAGTGGCTTTCAGGTGCACTGAGTAGAGCAGTCCCTTGGCTTTGGCGTCTGCGAATTCCTGATCGAGGAAACCCTTGAGGGCATCGACACTCAGGACTGCAGAGTCGAGAACTTCGCCAGCCTGCAGTGCAATGGATTCCTTCAGGATCGTTTCACCTCCGTTCGCATCCACATGCAACATGCGCACTTCACAAGCTCGTTCGGCGATGATGCTTTTTTCACTTTCAAAGAAGTCTCCTTCCTGCATATGGGCCACATGCGTCTGGCTGTCCGCAGACCATGCGCCCATTCGGTGGGGATTCTTTTGGGCAAACTCCTTGACCGCACCTGGCGCCCTCCGATCTGAATTGCCTTCTCTTAAGACAGGGTTTACAGCACTCCCCTTGATGCGGTCGTAGCGGCTCGCGATCTCCTTTTCTTCTTCCGTTTCTGGTCTGTCCGGATAGTCGGGCAGGCGAAATCCCTTTTCCTGCAATTCGGTAATGGCTGCCTTGAGCTGCGGCATCGATGCCGAGATATTCGGCAGCTTGATGATGTTGGCCTCTGGAGAGAGGGCCATCTGCCCGAGTTGCTTCAGCCCGTCCTCCATTTGTTGATCGGCCTCCAGATGATCGGCGAAGTTGGCCAGGATCCGTCCGGCCAGTGAGATATCGGTCAGTTCCACATCCACACCGCCCTTGGAGAGGAAATGACGAATGATCGGCAAGAATGAATAGGTGGCCAGGGCAGGGGCCTCGTCGGTGTAGGTATAACTGATCCGGGACATGAAGGGTTTGGATTTTTTTTTAAATAAACGGAGCGCAAAAGTACTGCATCCTATTCCAGTTCATTAACATTCCGCAAGTGCAACATACCTGGAGGAACTGCTCTTTGATTTTGGCTCTTGAACATGCCCGTTCCGCAGTCGTTTTGGTACTTTCGTTGAATACATCTAAGCGTCCATTCACACTTGGCCAGAACAGAGGAACACAACACCGCAGAAGCACGGGAAATTCTCCTGGAACATCTCGAAGCGCGGGATTTCTATGGCGCGCACAATCGCTACTTCAACAGCATGCGATCTTACTTCCCGGAACTGAAGATCACGGCCAGAGGCGACCGCATCAGCATTCACGGCCCTGAGGCCCAGCAGAAACTCTTCGCTGATAAGCTGGACCTTTTGATGGAGCACTTTCATCGCTACAACAGTCTTTCCGAGCAGGCCATCGAGC
This sequence comes from Flavobacteriia bacterium, assembly GCA_009921445.1. Taxonomy (GTDB): domain Bacteria; phylum Bacteroidota; class Bacteroidia; order Flavobacteriales; family Schleiferiaceae; genus RFXV01. Next base: position 11,584 of record RFXV01000017.1, on the reverse strand, counting down.
GCATCATGCTCGAAGGTGGAGAAGAGAAAGAGATCAAAGGAGAACACAAGACCTTGCTGCACGGCACCAACGGACAGCTGATCAAGGCACGAACGCGCAATCAAAAGCGGATGGTTCATGCCATATCTGAAAACGACATGCTCTTCGCGATCGGCCCTGCGGGTACGGGCAAGACCTATACGGCGGTGGCCTTGGCGGTCAAGGCACTGAAAGAACGCGAGGTCAAGCGGATCATACTCACCCGTCCGGCTGTGGAGGCCGGGGAAAATCTTGGCTTTTTGCCGGGCGACCTCAGAGAGAAACTCGATCCTTATCTGCAGCCTTTGTACGATGCACTTCGGGAAATGATCCCGCCGGAAAAACTCGCCTCGTACATGGAAAACCAAACGATACAGATCGCGCCCCTGGCCTTCATGAGGGGGAGAACGCTGGACAGTGCGTTCGTGATCCTCGACGAGGCGCAGAATACCACATTGGGCCAGATGAAAATGTTCCTCACCCGAATGGGCGAGTCAGCCAAGTTCGTCGTGACCGGGGACATGTCGCAGGTGGATCTGCCAAGGAATCAAAAAAGCGGACTCCGCGCTGCAGAGAATATCCTGCGCGCCGTGGAGGGGGTGTCATTTGTGCATTTGGACGAGATGGATGTCATCCGTCACAGGCTGGTCAAAAAGATCATTCGGGCATTCGAAGAGAACGACGAACAACCCGTCACGATCAAGACGAAATGAAGCAAGGACCGAACATACTGACCGATCTGGATCTGGAATTGCCCGATGTGAAACGACATTACCGGGGAAAGGTCAGGGAGCTTTTTGAAACCAACGGGGGCTGGCTCTTTCTGGTGGCTACCGACAGGCTTTCCGCCTTTGATGTGATCATGCCCAAGGGGATACCGTACAAAGGACAGGTCCTGAATCAGTTGGCTGAGTATTTTTTGGATGCGACCTCGGAGGTCGTTCCCAATTGGTGGCGGGCCAGCCCGGATCCGAATGTGGCGGTTGGTCGTGCCACCGAGCCGTTCAAAGTGGAAATGGTCATCCGAGGACATCTGAGCGGTCACGCATGGCGCACCTACAACGGTGGGCAGCGAATGCTCTGTGGCGTGTCCATGCCTGAAGGCTTGCGCGAGCACGATCCATTCCCGGAACCCATCATCACGCCTTCGACCAAGGCGGAGAACGGCGCCCACGATGAGGACATCAGCAGAGAAGAGATCCTCGCCCAGAGCATTGTGGACGCCGCAGACTACGAAGTGCTGGAAGAGTATACGCGCCGACTCTTTAAAAAAGGGCAGGAGATGGCAGAGGAACGCGGGCTCATTCTAGTGGATACGAAATACGAATTCGGCAAGACCGCTGACGGAGAGATCTTGTTGATCGATGAGGTACATACACCGGATTCATCCAGATATTTCCATCTGGACGGATTTCAGCAGCGGCAGGACAGAGGAGCGCCTCAGGAGCAACTCAGCAAGGAGTTTGTTCGTGAGTGGCTGATAGCCAACCATTATCAAGGAAAGGAAGGGCAGGCCATACCCGAGATGTCAGATTCCTTTGTACTTCAAGTAAGCGAGCGGTACATAGCCCTTTACGAACAGTTGACCGGCCAGGAATTCATACCAGAGTCCACAAGTGATATTAAGGAGCGCATTGCAACTTCGTTTCGACTATTTTTGAACCAAAATCCATCACCATGAAAAAGATGATCCTCAGCGTGATCGCTGTTTGTGTTTTTGCTTTCAGTGCGCAGGCACAGATCGATTTCGGACTCCGGGCTGGAGTCAATTTCACCGACATGAAGATCAAGGACATCGGCGATAAAGGAACGTACACGGAGATCGCGAACGGCGGGATGGATTTTGGTTACCATGGAGGTGCCTACATCAACTTCAATCTTTTGCTGCTGAAGATCCAGCCCGAGTTCCTCTATACACGGGTCAATGGTTCTCTGACGGGCATCGACGCGAGCGGCAAGGCTTTCGATGAAGTTGTGGGCGTCAATAGAGTGGATATTCCATTGAACATTCTCTTCGGCCTCGGTCCCATTCGCTTTGGTGCCGGACCTGTTTACTCCTATCAGTTTTCTTCGGCGGGAGAGTTTGTCAGTTTCAGCGGTTTCAACAATGGCGTGTGGAATGCACAGGTTTTGGCCGGACTGGAACTGGGTAAGATCCAGCTGGACCTGAGATATCAGTTCGGTCTGACCGACGCATTGGATGTCCTGAGTCTGCCGGGTGGTGCAGTTGATGCGTCTGCTACTCCAAGCCAGATCATCGTGGCCCTTGGCCTGGATCTGGGCTTCCTTATTTTTTAGCATCCTTTGAAGATCAAAGGGTCGGTCATCCTGCTCACGGGTGGGAGTTCAGGTATCGGTCGCGCAGCGGCCCAGCTATTGGTGGCAAAAGGAGCCATAGTCTACATCACCGGCAGAGACAGCGAAAAGCTTCAGCGGACGGCAAAAGAGATCGGCGCAGAACCTTTGCTGGCCGATATGACCTCGGATGAGCAACTGGCCAATGCTTTGAAACATATCCTGGATTCCAGTGGCCGATTGGATGTATTGATCAACAATGCAGGCATAGGTGCATTCGGTCCTGTCGATGGGTTGAGCCGATCGGATTTCAGGGAAGTGTTCGAGGTGAATGTGTATGGAGCGGGTATTCTGGGCGCCTTATGCGCCGCTCATTTTAAGGAAAGAGAAGAAGGACACATCCTCAATATCGGTTCGAGTGCGAGCGTCAAAGGCTTTAAGAATGGCTCGGTCTATTCGGCTTCCAAGTTTGCTTTGCGTGCACTGAGTCAGTGCTGGAAGGACGAATTGCGTCCCTACAATGTCCGTGTGACCCACATCAATCCGAGTGAAGTGACCACTGCTTTTTATCAGGAAGGTCGAAAAGAGCGGGAGGAACAACCCAATAAGCTTCGAGCTGAGGATATGGCTCATCTTATCCTGAGCTGCCTTGAGCTGGACGACCGCGGCTTTATTCCAGAGGTCAGCCTTTGGGCGACCAATCCATTTTAAGTCTTCGCGAAACCGCTTATTCCACCCAATCGGCGATGAAGAGATTCGTTGCCCGGGTTCCGCCATTCTCCCTGTTGGAGGCAAATACGAGTTTGCTGCCGTCGGGAGAGAACATCGGAAAGGCATCGAACTGCCGATCGAATGTGATCTGCTCCAATCCGCTGCCGTCCAGACCGATCATGTAGAGGTGAAAGGGAAATCCCCTTGGGCTTGCATGATTGCTGCTGAAAATGATCTTGTCTCCGCTTGGGTGAAAAAAGGGCGCCCAATTCGCCTGGCCCAGATCGGTGATCTTTTGAAGATCGCTCCCATCCGCATTGCAGACGTAGAGTTCCATTTCTGTGGGCTTCACCAAACCTTGGCTGAGGAGTGTTTTGTATTCATCGATCTCTTCCTCGGTCTTTGGTCTGCTCGAGCGGAAGACGATCTTGCTTCCATCAGGTGAGAAAAATGCACCGCCGTCGTAGCCGAGTTCTGAGGTGATCTGACGCAGATCCGAGCCGTCCAGTGCGCAGGTGTAGAGTTCGAGATCGCCGCTGCGTGTGCTTGTAAAGACCATTCGGTCGCCTTTGGGTGAGACCGTTGGCTCTGCATCGTAGCCGGGCGTATCGGTCAGTTGGCTTTTGATGTTTCCATCGAGGTCGGCCACGAAAATGTCGAACTCCGGATAGATCGGCCAGACATAGGCACCGTCCTCCCGTGGCTGTGGTACAGGCGGGCAGCTGTCGTGAACCAGATGGGTGCTCGAATAGACGATCAGGCTGTCTCCCGGCAGGAAGTAGGAGCAGGTGGTGCGTCCCTTTCCCGTACTGATCATGGGTGGGCGTATCTCTCTCAGGTCGTCCTTGTCCCAGTCAAAAGCAAAGATCTGGTCGCAGCCAAGCCCCCACTCGGGATTGGAGATCTGGCAGACGAGCTGGCTTCCGTCAAAACTGAAATAGGCCTCGGCATTGTCTCCTCCAAAGGTGAGCTGGCGCACATTGGCCAGATGGACTTCCTCTGGGTAATGGAGCATGCTTTCGTAGGTGCCACCGCTCCAGTTTTCTGAGCGTTCCTCCTCTTGATCGTTCGATTCACTTTCGTTCGATGGGGCACTTGGACCCTGACAGGCATTCAGAATAAAGAGCAATGCTCCCATGGGATAGATGCTGCGCATGCATGTAGTTTTAAACTAAACGGCGGCAAAGATAAATTGTGCGTGCTGTGCTTCAGTGATCGCCCATTAGAATGGAATAGGCTGCAGGACCTTCGTTGAACAGGAGGTCGAGGATACTCAAGCCGGCGACGAAAGAATGTGGGCGCTCATAGGCCAGCTGCCGATATGGAGTGGCGTTCAGCACCAGGTCTTTTTTGGGGTGAATATCGAATCGAAGGTCCGATGGAGCGGGTGCTGTGAATTCTGTGGTAAGACCGATCGGCTGCTCAAGTCCGAGCCATTTTTGGCACATCTGCAGGATCCTCATGTTCCAGTTCCAAAGAGGTTCTTCGATCGGACGTTCGTAAAGTTCTTTGATCTCGGGCCCCAGGGCCGAGAAAAAAGCGGCATGGGCGTAGGCGGATTCAATGGCTTTCCAATGCACCCGCCACCAGTCTTCCCTAAGGCTGATACCGATCTCCCGGATGTGCCTGCTCCCGCTGCGGTCCAGCGGAATGATCAGCTCCTGAATTCCCTGTCGGATCTTTATCCGACAGCGGTTTCGGTAGGACTGTTTTTGCAGATGTTCCTGCGCCTCGAGGGTCAGGGAGCCATTGCGCACCCAAAGAGCGAACCATTCCACAGGGGGCCAATAGGCGGTGGACAGGACGAGGGATGACAAAGGATCAGGCAGCTTTCTGTTTTGCTTTTCGCCTTCTGGACCAGAAGGAATATCCAAAGACCACGATGACAAATGGCCAGAAATAGCTTGTGCGCTTACCTTCTCCATTGACCGCAGTGAACACACGCTCGGTACGGATCTTCTTGGCCCCTTCTGCATACTTGTCCCAGCTCATCCATATAAAGACCGGCTTGCCCACGATGTGGTCTTCGGGAACAAAGCCAAAAAAGCGGGAGTCCTGGGAATTGTAGCGGTTGTCGCCCATGGCCCAGTAGTAGCCCTGATTCCATCGGTAGGTATCGGATCGTTCGCCGTTCACATAGAAGCCATCCTGTCTCTTTTCGATCTGCTGTCCGTCGAAGAGGTTGATGGTCTCCGCATAGGTGTTGAAGTTCCGTTCGCTGAGCTCCATTTCATCGCCTTCTTTCGGCAGATAAAGTGGGCCATAGTTGTCTTGAGAATAGGAGAAGAGGGCTTCCTGGTGCGGGTCGTCCGTATTGGGGAAGAGTGCTTTCTCTGTTCTCAGGTTCATTTCATAGTATTTCTTCAGCAGTCCGGGCAGTTTTTTATCGATCGGCAGGCCTTTTTTATTGGGCAGATCGATGGGGATGATCTCTTCGATATTACCTAGCGTGCGGAATTCATCGATGGCCTTATCCGAGATGGTCATGATGTACTCCGTTGCCGAACCGGTGATCACATCTCCCTGATCCTGATGGCTCCTCATCTGTTCGGCGCTCAGGAAGTTGATGTCAAAGCGTTCCTTCAGCTGCCTGCGGTTGAATCCGTTGCCATTGGTGCGCACGTAGTAGTTGAATTGCGGATTGGCCCGTTCTGGGAAACCTGTGCGCACTCCGTTGATGTATACCTGGGCACCGATCACTTCCAGGCTGTCCCCTGGGACGCCCACACAGCGCTTCACATAATTCCTTCGCTTGTCGATGGGTACGCCCACATCCTGCGGTGTATTGAAAACAAAGGCTTGTCCGCGCTGAATGCTTTGGAAGCGGGGCAGACGCAGGTAGGGGAACTGTACTTCGCTTCGGTAGCTCTTTCCACCAACAAGGGGAATGTCGGCATGCAGGAGAGGGATCGTCACCGGTGTCATGGGCAGCCGGCATCCGTAATGGCTTTTGCTGACAAACAGGAAGTCGCCCACCATCAGCGATTCTTCCATTGAGCTGGTGGGTATGGTGTAGGCCTCAAAGGTGAAGGTTCGAATGACAGTGGCGGCCACGATGGCAAAAAGGGCGGAGGGAATGAACTCGCCCAGCTGCTTTTTCATAGCGGCTCGGTCGGGCGCTGAATGCTTCAGCTCCATTTTTGCATTCGAAAGCAGGGGAATGATGCCGAGCCATAGCCCAAGGGTGAAGATGCTCAACAGGATGTCGGTCCAGCTGCGGCGTTGAAAGACGTGCAGCAATTCGTAGGCCGAAATGATCCACATCACATGATTGACGATCGGTATGAAAAACAGCAGGGCCTGCCACTTTCTTCGTCCGGTCAGTTCCATCAGAATCACCGTTTTGTACACGGGGATGAAGGCCAATACGGCCTTTTTTCCTGCCAGGCTGAAGTAGCGGAACAGAAAGAGGGAAGAGGCTATTTCAATCAGCAAGAGGTACTGCCACAAATTCAAACTCATGATCCTTTTGGATTAAAATTCAATACATCACTCATCCGGAAACACCCGGTCCGCCCCATCAGCCATTCAGCGGCCATCACCGCTCCTTCCGCGAAGACAACGCGGTCTTTGGCCACATGTTGCAGGCTCAGTTCTTCGGTGGCACTGCGGTAGGTCACCCGGTGGGTGCCGGGCACTTCACCTTCTCGCTTGGCTTCGATCGGAAGAATCGATCCAGCTGTTGCATGGCCGATCACCCATTGATCCATGCGATCGACTGCCTGAATAAGGTCTTCTGCCAGGCGGATGGCTGTGCCGCTGGGCGCATCCAGCTTGTGCTTGTGGTGTGTTTCTTGAAGCTCTGGAGCGAATCCAGCCTGTCCATTCATGCGCTCAGCAAGCCACTTGTTCAGGGCAAAGAGAAGATTTACGCCGATGGAAAAGTTGGATGCAAAAAGAAAACTACCGCCCAATTCATTGCAGAGCATTTCTGCAGCCGGGATTTTGTCGTTCCATCCGGTCGTCCCACTAACGACTGCCACGCCTGCTCGAAGGCATTTTGTAACGTTTTCAAAAGCTGCTTCGGGACGGCTGAACTCGATGGCCAGATCCACTCCTTTCAGCGAAGCGGAGTCCCATTGACCATTGGCGATCATCTGTATGGAATGCCTGCGTTCAAGCGCACAGCGCTCCACCTGCTGACCCATTTTTCCATATCCGATCAGCGCGAGATTCATGGCCAGTTCATCTGAAGGCACAATCCGGTACCAACGCCCGATCCATCGGCCCATCCTGAGTTGGGCAGGAGGGTGGGTTGCCATTGCAGGCTCAGGTCATCGGTGATGTCAAAGTAAAAAAGGTGCGCATCGATATGGGCATCGAGAATATTCAGTGCGTAGGCCGCTACGGTCAGGATGATAGAGAGGTCGCGCCATCGCCGATAGGTCGTTTGAATGGTGATGAGCTGGCTGGAGGAGTAGATCCCTTCGTAGATATCGGTCGTGTTGGGATCGTTGTCGATCCGAACTTCATAAGCGGAACGAAAGTGTTTGTATTCGCCATGGTTGAAAATGGCAAAACCGATCGTTGTTCCCATTCCTGCCCAGACCACTGGGGCTTTCCACCATTTTCGGTTGTAGAGCTGGCCCCATCCGGGCAGCATGACGGAGCGCCAGGTGGCTGTGGCCGTGCTGTGGGAGCGGATCTGCTGGGCCAAGGCAGAGTCAATGGGCAATGCTTGGCTGGTATCCAGCTGTGCCGCACCATTCAAAGTACAGGCCAATACAAGGAATAAAGAGGCGAATGCCTTCATTCAGACCGGAAGGATGAGAGGATCCGTTCGAGTTCCTGATCGTCCTTGTAGGAGATGACCAGCTCGCCACCGGAGTTGTCCGGCCGTTCCTTGACCTTTACTCCGGAACCGATCAGCTTTGTCAGCTCTCCGCTCAGCGGTCGGTTTGTGCGCAATGCCGTTGATCTGCGCCTTCCTTTCCCCGAGTTCCCATCGTTCAGGCGCTGCACTTCATCTTCTACCTGACGAACATTCAAGCCTTTTGATATGAGCGTTTTATAGATGCTCAGTTGATCCTTTTCATCATCAATATTCACCAGGGCACGGGCGTGGCCCATGCTCAGCATCTGATCCCGCAATCCGGCCTGAATGATGGGCGGAAGTTTCAGCAAACGCAGGTAGTTGGTCACCGTGGAGCGCTTCTTTCCCACACGCTGGCTCACTTCTTCCTGGGTGATCCCGCACTCGTCCATCAGTCGCTGATAGGAGAGGGCGACCTCGACAGCATCCAACTCTTTTCGTTGTATGTTCTCGACCAAGGCCATTTCCAGCATGCCCTGATCATCGGCCAGCCGGATGTAGGCCGGTATTTGAGAAAGCCCGGCCATTTTGGAGGCACGCAGACGTCGTTCGCCGGAGATCAGTTCGTATTTGTTCTTTTTGACCCTGCGCACTGTAATGGGCTGGATCACGCCCAACTCCCTGATCGAATCGGAGAGTTCATTCAGAGATTCTTCATCGAAGAATGTCCTTGGCTGATAGGGATTTGCCTGAATTCGGTCCACCGGCAACTCCGATATGGAACGGATGACTTCTTCAGCTCCTTTCTCTTCTGCGGTCTGAACGTTCTCTTGCGGATCTTTCAGCAGGGCGGCAAGCCCTTTGCCCAATGCTTTTCGCTTTTCTCCCATGGTTCGTCCTTATGGCTGCACGGCCTCCGCAGGCGAATTATTCTTTAAAAATTCTTGAGCTAAATTAAGGTAATTGACTGCGCCCGTGCTGGTTGCATCGTAAGTGATGATGTTCTGTCCAAAGCTCGGCGCCTCACTCAGCCGCACATTCCTCTGAATGATCGTTTTGAAGACCATTTGCTGAAAATGGTTCTTGACTTCTTCCACGACCTGATTGGAAAGACGCAAGCGACTGTCGTACATGGTCATCAGAAGACCTTCGATCTCCAGATCCTCGTTGTGCAGATTCTGCACGCTTCGTATGGTATTCAGCAATTTGCCCAATCCTTCCATGGCGAAATACTCCGATTGTATCGGGATCAGTACCGAGTGTGCTGCGGTCAGTGCGTTGAGGGTGATCAAACCGAGCGAAGGCGCACAGTCGATCAGGATGAAATCATAGTTGTCATGACACTTTTTGAGTGCCTTCTTCAGCATGTATTCCCGCTTCTTGAAGTCCACGAGTTCGATCTCTGCCGCTACCAGGTCCAGACTGGTTGGCAGAATATCTACATTGGGTGCGGCGTTTCTTCGTATCGCTTCTGTTGCCTTGATCTGATGTTCCAGGACCTGATAGGTTCCATGTTCCACACTTCCGGGATCGATCCCAAAATTGGAGGTGGCATTGGCCTGAGGGTCTGCATCGACGATCAAGACGCGTTGTTCCAACACGCCCAATGCCGCAGAAAGATTCACCGCTGTGGTGGTCTTTCCAACGCCTCCCTTTTGATTCGCCACAGCGACGATCTTCGCCATTGATTTCTAAAAAATTGATTCACAAAGCCTTAGGAACAATGAAATCCCCTTAGCTACGACCACTAAAGCTAATGAAACCTGAGGCTTATCAAAGCCTCGGTGATAACTTCCTTAAAGAGCAGTTGGCGTCCTGATTATCAGAGGTCTTCGAACTCGATCTGAGTGAAGTCGTCGTCTGATGAAGGCTTGGATTCTTTCTCCTCTACCCGTCTTTCCTCGTAAGCCTCTCTGGAGGGTGGTGGTCCCTGTTTGTCCTCAATGAATTTGAGCACATCGTCCAGACTGTCACGGAAATTCTCAAAGTCCTCTTTGTACAAGAAGATCTTGTGCTTCTTGACAAAAGACGAACCGTCCGCATTGTTTTGTCTTCGACTTTCAGTAATGGTCAGGTAGTGGTCCTCGGCCCGAGTGGTGCGCACATCGAAATAGTAGGTGCGCTTGCCTGCCTTGACCACTTTTGAATAGATCTCTTCTCTGTCGTATCCCCTGTTGTCTTCCATGATCGTGTTCTTGCTCAAAAATAGAAAAAAGTCATGTCTGCTCTTCTTCTCTGAGTTGCTTCTCATGCAACTCGAAATAGGCACCCTCTTTTTTCATCAATTCTTCGTGTGTTCCTGCTTCGCAAACCTGTCCGTCATTGAGGACCAAAATGTGATCTGAGTGTTTCACGGACGACACGCGGTGGCTGATCAGTAGGCTGGTGCAGCGGCTGGTGACCTCATTCATATTCCTGAGAATGTGCTCTTCTGTTTCTGTGTCCACGGCACTGAGGCAATCATCCAGCAGTAGGATGCGGGGGGAACCAGCGAGTGCACGTGCAATGCTGATCCGCTGTTTTTGTCCTCCGCTCAGGGTGATCCCGCGTTCTCCGACAACGGTGGCATATCCCTCAGGGAATTCACGGATATTATCATCGACCTCTGCATCCCTTGCCGCCTGTGCAGCTTTCTCCTCGGAACGATCATCCGAAGCAAAAAGGATGTTCTCATCGATGCGCTCCGAAAAGAGAAAAGCTTCCTGTGGAACATATCCGATGCGTTTTCTGAGTGTGCCCAGATCCACTTCATCCAGCGGAATACCGCCCACGCGAATGCTTCCGGAATCCGGAGTGTAGAGGCGAAGGATCAGATGGGCCAATGTGGTCTTCCCACTGCCCGTTCTTCCGACCACGGCCAGTGTCTTTCCTTCTTCCAAAGTGAAACTCACGTCCTTCAAGGCTTGTATGCCCGTTTCGGGATAAGTGAAATCCACATTTTGGAATTCGATCCGATCGCCGAAGGTCTTTTCTCCCGGAGCAGTTGCATCGATCTCTGGATGCGTGTCGAGGAATTCGTTGATGCGTTCCTGAGAAGCTTCTGCCCGCTGAACGATGGAACTCACCCAGCCAATGGAGGCCACGGGCCAGGTGAGCATGTTGACATAGAGCACGAATTCAGCGATGTTCCCGGCGGTTATCCTTCCTGCGATAGCCTCGACTCCACCGATATACACGGTCACCAAAGTGCTCAGTCCGATCAAAAGGAGCATGGTCGGGAAAAAGAGCGCATTGACCCTGAAGAGTCCTTCATTCACATCCTTGTAGGCGTTGGACAGATCTGAGAACTTCTTGCTGCTTTGCCCTTCCCGTCCGTATGCCTTGACCACCCGGATGCCCGAAAAAGCTTCCTGCACATAGGTGGAGATCACAGACAGTTCGCGCTGTACGCGTTCGCTCTTTTTGTTGATCAGCTGCGAGATCCGATAGATGATCCAAGAGAGCAGGGGCAGAGGAAGTAACACATAAAGCGTCAGTTTGGCATTGATGCTGAGCATGGTGCTGATGACGATGATCAAAGTCACCAGCACATTGACCGAATACATAATGGCCGGGCCCGCATACATGCGCACACGACTGACGTCTTCGCTGATCCGATTCATCAGGTCGCCCGTATTGTTTTTTCGGTAAAAGGAAAGGCTGAGTTTCTGGTAGTGGTCGAAAACATCATTCTTCAGATGGTATTCCACCTGTCGCGAAACGACGATGATCGTCTGCCGCATGAGGAACATGAAAAGGCCAGACAGCAGAGAGGAGCCAATGATCGCCAGTCCATAGAAGAGCAGGCTGCTTCTGAGCTCGCCTGCA
>RFXV01000160.1 GCA_009921445.1 Flavobacteriia bacterium | reverse complement strand
TTGGACGCTGCTGCCTCAGCACATTCCAGAACGGCCGAAAGTTGTGGGACTCCCACACCCGCCACAATACGCGTCGTGCAGATCGAACCGGGACCGATTCCCACCTTGACGCAATCCGCGCCTGCTTCAATAAGGTCCAGTGTAGCCTCTGCCGTTGCCACGTTACCTGCAATGACGTCCAGATCAGGATAGGCAGCCTTGACCCGCTTGACAGCCGCAAGCACACCTTCGCTGTGACCATGGGCCGTATCAACCGTAATGAAGTCAACACCGGCTGCCACCAGTGCTTCAACGCGTTCAAGGGCATCGGCTGTGACGCCTACAGCGGCACCGACACGGAGTCGCCCGTGTTCATCCTTGCACGCCAGCGGAAACTGCTTCTTCTTCTGGATATCCTTGAACGTTATCAGACCACTCAGATAGCCTGCATCATCCACCACAGGCAGCTTTTCAATCTTGTTTGCCTGCAAAAGGGCTTCGGCTTCCTCCAGTGTCGTTCCCTTAGGCGCGGTTATGAGAGGAGCCTTCGTCATGATATCCTTGAGCTCTTCAGCGCCGTCCAGCTGGAATCGAAGATCCCTGTTGGTAACAATACCTTCCAGGATGCCCTTATCCGATACAACAGGAATACCGCCAATCGAGTAGCGCGCCATCATTGCACGCGCATCGGTTACCGTGTTGTTCGCCTGCAGAGTGATCGGATCCAGGATCATACCGCTCTCAGACCGCTTCACACGGCGAACCTCGGCGGCCTGCTGCTCGATTGACATGTTCTTGTGAAGCACGCCTACACCGCCTTCACGGGCCATGGCAATGGCCATATCTGATTCCGTGACCGTATCCATCGCAGCAGACATCAGCGGAACATTCAGCTGTATCCGATTAGTCAGCCTTGTGGCTGTTGACACGTCACGCGGCATGACCGACGAACGGGCAGGAACCAGTAGTACATCATCGTAGGTCAGTCCTTCACCACGGAATTTGTCACTTGTCGTGTGGGAATCCATGAGCTGCGGGGGAATTGGGTTGGATGATAATGGGGTGACTTACAGCTTGACCTGCCTGTAGAGAGAAGAGACTTCTTTTCTGGACAAACGACGCCACTTGCCTTTGCGAATGCCGCGGGTGGTCAGTCCCGCGTAGCGTACCCTGTCGAGTGAGGTCACAGCGTTTCCGATGGCTTCTATCATGCGCCGAACCTGACGATTTCGCCCTTCATGTATGGCCATAACCAACTGCCGTTGATCTCCTTCCAGATAGGAGACCCGATCGGCTTTAGCTGACCCATCCTCAAGCTCGATTCCTTTACCAAGCAACTGCAGATCTTCTTCCGTAACAGGCTTTTCCGTCTGCACGAGGTACTGCTTCGAGACGCCGTAGCTTGGGTGCATCAGCCGGTGGGCCAGATCACCATCGTTTGTGAGCAGCAGAGCACCTGTCGTATGCCGGTCGAGCCGGCCGACGGGAAAAAGGCCCAGTGAGCGGAATTCGTCCTCAGGCAGGAGGTCAAGGACAGAGGTCCGGCCCTTTTCGTCGTCCGTTGTCGTGATGGTGTCTTTGGGCTTGTTCAACAGGATATACTCCCGATCTGCCGGCACGACCCGTTTGCCATTGACCTCAACCCGATCCGTTCGACCCACCTTACTCCCCATGGTCATGACAACCTCGCCGTTAACCTTGACGAGTCCCTTGGCAATCAGATCGTCTGCTTCTCTCCGCGAACAGGTGCCGGTACTGGCAATGAACCTGTTCAACCGGACAGGCTCGGTCATGTCCAGCACGGGCCTGGTCTGTGGAGCCTGATGGGCTGTCTGGGAGGACGAGCCGCCACGGGATGATGGACGCCCTGCACTGCGCCTATGGTTGGGTCTTCTACTCTTCATGCGGGTCGTTTTCTGATTCGGGCCCAACGGTTTCGATGACATCGACTACCTGTTGAACATCAAAGAGAAAATCCGAACTTTTGCCCAAAAAACCCCGCTGTAGTAGAATCCCCTACCCTTTTTGGCGATGAAAAAAAGAACAATTGAGATCATGGACACCACCCTGCGGGACGGGGAACAGACTTCGGGGGTTTCATTTTCTGTAGCCGAAAAACTTACCTTGTCCAAGTTGCTGCTAGAGGAACTGTCTGTAGATCGGGTAGAAGTGGCTTCGGCCCGGGTTTCGGAAGGAGAGCTCAATGCAGTAAGAGCCATTACCCAATGGGCCCAAAGCAAAGGCTTCGAAAGGCGCGTAGAAATCCTCACTTTTGTCGATGGGGGAACTTCCATCGATTGGATGATACAAACCCAAGCCAAAGTGCAGAACCTGCTCACCAAAGGATCCCTCAACCATCTCAAGTACCAACTCAAGAAAACACCCGACGAGCACTTCAAAGCCATAGAAATCCATGTACTGGAAGCCCAAAAAAATGACATCGATACCAATGTATATCTGGAAGACTGGAGCAATGGCATGCGCAATTCCAAGGGGTATGTGATGGATTATCTGGATTTTGTCTGTAGCCTGCCTGTCAAAAGGGTGATGCTGCCCGACACTTTGGGAATTCTGACCTTTCACGAAGCCCATGCCTGTGTGGCCGAAGTGGTTCAAAAATATCCCGATATCCACTTTGATTTTCACGGCCACAACGACTACGACCTGGGAGTCGCCAACGCCATGGAGGCCGTAAGAGCGGGCTGCCACGGATTGCACCTCACCGTAAACGGCATGGGAGAACGGGCCGGCAACACCCCGCTGGCCAGTGCGGTGGCCACCATCAAAGATTTTATCCCGGAGGCAGCAATCAACATCAACGAAAGCTCCCTGTACAAGGTGAGCCAACTGGTTGCCACCTTTACCGGTTTCAGAATCCCCGCCAACAAACCCATTGTGGGACAAAACGTTTTTACTCAAACCGCCGGAATCCATGCCGACGGCGACAAAAAGAAAAACCTTTACTACAATGACCTGTTGCCCGAACGCTTTGGCAGAACCCGAGAATACGCCCTAGGAAAGACTTCCGGAAAAGCCAATATCCAAAAAAACCTTCAGAAATTGGGCATTACACTCAACGATGAGGAAATCAAGAAAGTGACCCAACGCATCATCGAGCTGGGCGACAAAAAAGAAATTGTCACCACCGAAGACCTCCCCTACATTATTTCCGATGTACTCAACAGCCACGCCATACAGAAGGTAAAAGTAAAATCTTATGTGCTCACCCACGCCAAAGGACTGCAACCCGGCACCGTAGTCTCCCTAGATATAGAGGGAGAAATATTGGAAGAAAATGCCTCGGGAGACGGACAGTTTGACGCATTTATGAATGCCATCAAAAAGATTTACAAAAAAAGAAAATGGGAACTGCCCCAACTCACAGATTATGCCGTGCGCATTCCGCCGGGCAGTAATTCCGATGCCTTGTGCGAAACTGTAATTACTTGGAAAAATAAAGACAAAGAATTTTCTACCCGCGGTTTGGACTCTGACCAGACCGTATCGGCCATCAAGGCCACCGAAAAAATGTTAAACATTATCTCTATCTAATGCAACTAAAAATCGCCCTGTTGGCCGGAGACGGCATTGGACCCGAAGTCATAGACCAGGCTGTAAAAGTATGCGATGCCATCGCCCAAAAATTCAATCACGATATTGTGTGGATGCCGGCGCTGACCGG
>RFXV01000159.1 GCA_009921445.1 Flavobacteriia bacterium | reverse complement strand
GAGTCGCATCGCGTACGCGTACGCGCCGATCGTGTGGAACTTCGCGACGTTCGCGTCGACGCCTTCGTCGAGCAATTCGCTGCACAGTTCCGTGCAGACTGCCGTTGCCAGCAGATCGGTGCGGCCGTCACGCTCGGCCTTGTCGAAGGCTTCTCCCGCCGCATCATCCAGCGTTTGTCCGATCAATTTCATTTCCCGTTCTCCGTTCATCTGCACCAATTGCGTATGACCACCGGAAACGGTCAGGCAGAGAAATGGGAATTCTGGAGGGGCAGGGTGGGCATCTTCAATGAAGTGCGCGAGGATGTGTGCGCGCATGTGGTGGATGCCGATGGCGGGAATGCCGCAGCTGATGGCCATTCCCCGCGCAAAGGAGGCGCCTACCAACAGGCTGCCCATCAGTCCGGGACCCTTGGTATAGGCGATGGCCTCCAGATCGGTATGGAGAACCCCCGCTTCCTTCAAGGCCTGATCGACCACTGGGACGATGTGCTTTTGATGTGCTCTGGAGGCCAGTTCAGGAACCACTCCGCCGTATTTTTGGTGTACTTTTTGGTCCGCGACAATGTTCGACAGGACTTGACGACCTTTGAGCACCGCAGCAGAGGTATCGTCACACGAAGATTCTATGGCGCAGATCAGTAGGTTGCTTTTCACGACAGTTCAAAGGTAAATGCCCGTTTCCTTCCCCAACTACTGGCGGATACTTCGCCGCATACTGATCGCACTGATCGCTCTGATGCTGATGGTCTCTGCTTTCCTGAGTATGCCCTCTGTACAGACCTGGACGGCGGAAAAAGTGGCGCGGAACATCACCGAGAAGACCGGACTGGATCTGGATCTGCAGCGCCTGCAATACCGATTCCCCAACAAACTCCACCTGAGCGGACTGCTGCTCCGAGATGAAGATGCCGACACTGTCGTGCACATCGGTCACCTGACCACAGACCTTCAACAGTTCGACCGTCGTTTTTCCGGCATGCATTTCGGACGTTCGGTCATTGACGATCTGGATATCTATCTGACCTGGCACCACGGCGATTCGCTGAATGGTTTTCAAAAATTCCTCCAAGTGGTCAAACCGAAGGAGGGAAAGGAAAAGAAACCTTTCTACCTCGATATGGACCAGATCCATATTGAGCACCTCCGCTTTGAGCTTGAGCACGAAGACTGTCCGGATTGTTTTGAGATCCACTGGCCCCGAGCGGAGCTGGATGTACACGATCTCGTGGTCCATCCAGACACCATCGGTGCACGGATGCGGCACATTTCCCTTTATGATCCTGATCGGCTGAACCTTCGGCATATGGAAGGTCAGGTGCACTACGCCAAGAACTCCAGCGGATTTTCCAATTGGCTGCTGATGACCGATTCCAGCCGCATTCAAGGCGATATTCGCTTGTCTTATGACGATACCAAAGACTACGCTTCTTTTATCGATCGGGTAGCGCTCGACCTTCGGCTCAGGGACAGTCGGGTTTCGTTTCACGACGGCAATGTGTTCCTGGCGTCCATCCCGGATCTGCCTGTCCTCGAGATCGACCTGGACGCCCACGGCACCCTCGACAGCTTCCTGATCCGTTCATTGAACTTTAGGCACAACGCGATCACCCAGGCCCAAATGAGCGGAAGCATGCAGCACCTTCGCGCGGCACAAGGTCCCGATATTGTGCTCGACATCACCAATTGGAAAAGCCACAGCAGCGAGATCCGCTCGGTACTCGACGTATTTGGCCGGCAGGACGATTGGCCAGAGGCGCTGGACAGCCTGGGCGCATTCCGGCTTTCGGGCATCTACCGGGGCAATGCCCGTAAAATGGGATTCGAAGGGGACTTAACGAGCGAAATGGGTTCGCTGCAGACCGAATCGCAGTGGCGGATCGACACAACTGCAAATGCACGGCACGAACTCAGCGGAGCCTTCAGGTTCAATGGACTGCGCAGCGATCTGCTCTTTCCCGGGCAGCAGTTGGGGGCCATGGATGGCGGCTTGGTGGCCGATGTACAGCTGAATGCCCAGGGAATACCCGAAGGCAGTGTTCAGGCGGCTCTGAAGAAGCTTCACTGGAATGGGACAGATTTCTCTGGTATCCATGTGGACGGAGTGTTCAAGGAAGAGAATTTCACGGGATCGCTTCAGGTCGACGATTCGCTGGTGCAGCTGAAATTCTTTGGTTCGGCCGATCTGTCCATCGAGGACATCGCCTATGATTTTCGGGCGGAGTGCAAGAAGATCGATCTGGCCGGACTCGGATGGGTGGACGACAGCGTTGGCACACTGAAAGCCAATGTGGAGCTGCGCGCCAAGGGACTCTTCCCGGACAGCCTGAATGGTGCACTGAACATCACTGAGGCGACCTATGAGGATCCGATGAACTTCTACTTTTTCAAGGATATGGTCCTAAGGTCCTCCTGGGAGGACTCGATCCACCGGATGGAGTTCCGTTCAGACCCACTCCATGCCTACGCACAGGGCCAGTTCACGGTTTCCCAGCTCGGCGGCTTTGTACGCAACTATGTTCAGCGCTATGTGGGCGGCGATTCTTCCTACGCCAAAGGCATACGTTCGATCGATTGTTCCGTGGAGCTCATCCGACCTAAGATCTTCAATGAATTGCTCCTTCCCGATTGGCAGATCGATCCTGGAGCGCGGCTCTCTGCCCGGTACACAGATGAAGAAGATATCCTTCATTTGGATGTTCAGAGCGCCGGCGTTTCGTATCTGAACTACTCGCTGAAGGGCATTCGCTTGAGGGACAGGTCGCGTGGCAACGGGCTTCAACTGTCGGTGGATGAGTTGGCGGCTGGTGGTCGCCGCTTTGCCGACCTCAGCCTGCGCACCCTGAAGCGCATGGATTCGCTGACACTCGAACTGCAGGGAACCCTGATCGACACGACTGAGGCGCGCTTTCAACTGGCAGCGAATCTGCTGCGTACCGCCGATACCACATTCAAGGTACACTGGTTGCCCTCCAAGCTGATCTACGGGGGCTACCAACTCAATGTCCCGCCGAGCGGATGGCTGAGGGTGGAGCCGAATCAGATCGAAGTCCATGAGCTGGAGATGCACAGTGATAAGGGGCGTCTGTTTGCGGATGGCTTTGTGTCCAAAAGTCCCATGCAGGTCCTTCGACTGAATTTTGAAGGATTCGAACTCGGATTCTTGAATCCCATCCTCGAGCAGTACGATACAGAGGTTTTTGCGCGGGTCTCTGGTCAGGTGATCATGAGTGAGTTGCTGGCCAAACCCAAGTACGGCATTGGTCTGCGCACGGAGCAGACGCTGATCAATGATTTTGCATTGGGCGACCTGGACCTCTACAGCGATTGGTCGCTCTACACAGGGGTGGTCAACCTCAGCGGCAAGATCGAGCAGGAGGGCGTGCGCAAACTGGATCTGACCGGGCAGTTCATTCCGGATAGCCTCTATTCCGATATGCAGCTTCAACTCGATCGTTTCGATCTGAATGTCTTGCAGCCGTATATGCAGGGTGTGGTCACCCAGTTGCGCGGTGCCTGCAGCGGTCTGCTGGAACTCGAAGGGAAACTGGGCGATCTCTCGGTCAACGGACAGGTTCAGCTTCCGGATGCCGGATTCACCTTACCTGTGCTCAATACGGATTATCAATTGCAGGATGTCCCGACCGTGCGCTTTTCGGACAGTTCCATCCAAATGGCCAAAGTGCCCAT
>RFXV01000158.1 GCA_009921445.1 Flavobacteriia bacterium | reverse complement strand
CCAGTTCACCGAGCTGATGTCAGGTACGGTGGATGTGGAGAGCCAGAAGGGAGAGGGAACCACTTTCACTCTATCGTTTCCCCTTCAGGCCTAAAGTTCTTCGGAGAGCCGGTCGATGTCCCTCCGGTCCTTTTTGGTAGGTCTTCCGCTTCCTTTGTCGCGCTGCATACTCTTCATGATCCTCAGAAATTCTTCCTTCTCCCGTTCTCCAGGCGCGGTCTCGTCGGTCAGAAACAAGGGCACCTTTGCTGCAGCCATTCGGCTTTTAGGGATGTCCAATACCCGGTAGCTATACCAAATACCGAGCTTCTTCAATGAAACAAGATCCTGGGGTTGGATGCTGCGGGAGGGTTTGCATACTTCATTGTTAAGCTGAACCAATTCCTTTTGGATCCATTCAGACGCCAATGAACGGGTCTTGGCCAGGCGCACGCACCAAATGAACTTATCGATTCTCAATGTGCAGGTTCGATCGGTATGTCGAGAACAAGGTCGGCCCATGAAAGCCGTACAGAGGTACCATCTATGGAAAAGAGAAGTTGTTCCTGGAAGGAATCTGCCTTTTTGGGCAGAATGGTTTTGCTCAAGATGTTGTTCTGATCGTCGTAGCTGTAGGCACCCCATTCTTCGTATTCAGAGTTCAGGTGCAGCAGCCATTCATCACGGCCGGGTGTTGTGAACAGACCGTAGGTTCCGCCCGGAACATCCTGGCCCAGTATGCGCACTGGCGCTGAGAAGGAGATGGTGGTGTTCTCGTTGGCGCCCGTGCGCCAAACTTCATTGTAGGGAACCAATGCGCCAAAGATCTCGCGGCCTTTGGCCGAGGGAGCCCCATAATTGATCTCGATCTGAACAGAGCCAATGCGTCCGTCTGTTATTTGCGCCGGGCTGGCGATCTTCTCGGAGGTGCAGCTGGAGGCCATCAGAACGAGGGCAAAGAGCAGTGTAGGTATGTGTTTCATGTTTTGAATCTAATCTTCTTCATTCATTTAAGTTTATAAAACAAACAAGTTTACTACATTTGCTTTGTCGTAAAAACAAACATTATGGATAACAAACAACAATTAGATGTCATTGAACAGATGCTCACACGCACTCGATACCGCATGTATGAGCAGGGGAGTATTTTCTATTTGATATGGGGCTGGTCGGTCCTGATCGCCACCGTATTGGAGTACCTGTTGCTGCGAAGCAATGAATGGAGTGCGTTTCACTGGATGGCCTGGCCGGTCCTCATGCCAGTTGCCGGACTGATCAGTGCATACACCAGCCGTAAGCTGCACAATGCTTCTGGGTACAAGACACTGATCGATGAAGTCATGCGCTATTCTTGGGGCGGGACACTATTGGGGATCCTCTTCTCTTTGGGGCTGAGTGCGCGCATCGGTTGGGTGGACAGCTACATTCTCATCATTTTGTTCTACGCATTGGGCACCGCGGTCTCCGGCCTGATCTTGCAACTCAGGGAACTCGTCTTTGGCGGCGTCTTCTCCATTCTGCTCGTCTTGGGCATTCTATTGCTCCAAAAGGACCAAGTGGATTTTGAAGCCATGCTCATTGCCATGGCCGTGAGTATCGTGGGCACCTATCTGGTCCCTGCCTACATCTTGAGGATGAAAAAGACCTCCGATGTTTAAGCCGCTGGATGCCCTTCTTCAGAATCAGATCCGTCTACAGATCATGAGTCTGCTGATGGGCGTGGAGACTGCAGACTTCAATTTCCTTCTCGAAGAGACCCAGGCGAGCCGGGGCAATCTAAGCGTACAGATCACAAAGCTCAAGGAAGAGGGCTACATCAAAGTGGAGAAGGGCTACAAGGGCAACTACCCCAGTACTCACTGCGCACTGACCCGAAAAGGACGCGCGGCCTTCGTGGCGCATTTTGAAGCGCTCAAGAGTTATTGGGAGGATGGGTCCGGAACAGGCGCTTAAAGCTCCAGCGCCTTGATCACTTCGTTGTCCATCAGGTGTTCCTGTGGATTTTCGAGGGCCTCTTTGACCGCCACCAGAAAACCGACACTTTCACGGCCATCGATGATGCGGTGGTCGTATGACAGAGCCACATACATCATTGGGCGCACCACGATCTCTCCATCGACCACAACGGCGCGCTCAACAATGTTGTGCATGCCGAGGATGGCACTCTGAGGCGGGTTGATGATCGGGGTGGAGAGCATGCTGCCAAAAACGCCTCCATTGGTGATGGTAAAGGTTCCTCCGGTCATTTCATCGAGGGTGATCTCTCCCTCACGGACGCGGATCGCCAGTCTTTTGATCTCCTGCTCCACACCCGCAAAACCCAGACCTTCTGCATTCCGGATCACCGGGACCATCAGACCTTTTGGTCCGCTGACAGCAATGGAGATGTCGCAATACCCGAATTCGATCATGTCATTGCCGTCGATCATGGAATTCACACCGGGGTACATCTGCAGCGCCCGAACACAGGCCTTGGTGAAGAAGGACATGAATCCCAGACCCACTTCGTGTTTTTCCTTGAAGGCTTCTTTGTGCTGCTTGCGCAGATCGAAGATCGGTTTCATGTCCACCTCGTTGAAGGTGGTGAGCATGGCCGTTTCGTTCTTTACAGAGACCAGCCGCCTGGAAAGACTTCTTCTCAGGCTGCTCATGCGCTTGCGTTCGCTCGGACGATCCGCATCACCGGGGGCACTTCCCATGCTCGCCACGGCTTGCACGACATCTTCTTTGGTCACCCGTCCGTCACGGCCACTGCCCTTGGATACGGAGGCACCCGTTTCGGCCATCATCTTCCGGGCAGCTGGAGAGGCCGTGCCCGTTGCGTATGTCGCAGCACTTGGTGCATCCACCTGGGCCGGAGGAGCCGGGGAAACAGCTTCCGTGGATCTTGATTCTCCCTTGCTTTCAGATGCGCCCTCAGGGGCTTCAGCGTCGGTATCGATGATGCAGACCACCTGACCAACAGCAACAACATCACCTTCCTCAGCGATCAGTTCGATGACGCCGCTCTCCTCAGCGGGCAGAGCAAGTGTGGCCTTATCGGAATCCACTTCCGCGATCTCCTGATCCTTTTCCACGTATTCTCCGTCTGAAACGAGCCAGGTCGCGATCTCCACTTCTGATATCGACTCGCCCGGTGAGGGCACTTTCATTTCGAGCTTCATAAGACGCTAAATTTCAAAGGTTTCGTTGATCAGATTTTTCTGGATGGCCAATGCCGCCTGATGCGAGCCCGAAGCGGGTGAGGCACTTTCCGGTGCAGAGACTTCAAGCCAGTCCACATCGCGTACGGTGAGCAAGATGTGCGCCCGCGCGCCCATATTGGCGGGTTCCTCCTGACTCCAGACAGTCTTTTTGGCTTTTGGATAGCGCGCAAGGATTTTTCTGAACTGCCGCTCTGGGAAGGGGTAGAGCTGCTCGATCCGGATCAGTGCAACATCAGTGGCTTTCAATTCCGCTCGCTTGGCCAACAGTTCGTAGTACAGCTTACCCGAACAGAAGACCAGCTTACGTACTTCTTTCGGGTCGGCCGTAGGGTCATCCAGTATCTCGCGGAAACGACCCTCAGACAGATCCTTCAATGGAGAAACGCAGCGCGGATGGCGAAGCAGACTCTTTGGGGTCATCACCACCAGTGGCTTTCGGAAGCTCCTGTGCATCTGACGCCTCAAGAGGTGGAAGAAATTGGCGGGCGTGGTCGCATTGACCACCTGCATATTGTCTTGTGCACACAGCTGTAAG
>RFXV01000157.1 GCA_009921445.1 Flavobacteriia bacterium | reverse complement strand
AATTGGGAAACCACACTCACTCCGTGCAGTGCCAAAATGATGGCCGCCCGATTCGCGCTTTCCGATATATCGTTGTGCTGGAACACCACGCCGTCCGATCGACTCTCAGCAAAACTGTTGAGGGTCAGCAGATCGAAGGGCGCACGGATGCCTATGACATTCGCGATCGGCTGTAAAGGGCTTCCGACCAAGTGATACTTCGGTAAGGGATAGCCCTGCTCGCATTGGAAAAAAGCCTTCCCTCCATCGCTGATCTGATTGGACAGGCCGTTCTCGCTTCCATTGATCAGGGCGACCCGACGGCATTCCGCTGGGTGGCCGAGGCTGTCCAATTCCTGCATGAAGTGATCTCGGATGGCGGCTGCACTGGGATGCAAATGATCGATGAGCATCTGCTGCGCAGCCGGACTGAGCAGGACCTTACCCCAAGGCGGACGCACCATGGAAACGCCAAAAAGGTTGTCGACCCAACCCAATTGATCGTGAAGATGGCGGGCAGTGGCTTGAAGCCCCAGCGGAATATGGGCTCCGTTGTGCGGGCTGTCGTAGGTGATGTAGGTCTTGGTGTTGTGGCAGCAGCCCTCCTGCTCCATCCGCGTGAGCGCATAACGAGCGATCAGCCCACCCATGCTGGCTCCGATCACCACCAGTTTCTCATCGCTTTGGCGAAGCTGCAGTTCTCTATTGATCCATTGGATGACCTTGACGGCAGTCAGGGCATTGGACTGTATCCATTCCCTGCCGTTCTTAAAATCAATATAGACCAGATCGTAGCCAAGCCATTCGAGTGTATCCATGGCATCTCTGAACCGCTCCATATGCTCCAATATCCTATCGCCATTGGCATTGTAGATCTCACCGCTGGAGAGCGCATTGTAGGTAATGTCGCCATATGGCCTAATGGCGGTTTCAAATCCCTCGATCAGGAGAACGGGCTTTCGGAGTTCCTTCTGAGGGTTTCCGTAACGAATACTCAATAGAGCCTCTGTTGGGTCGTATCCCACGTCCCGGAGTGCACAATCGAAATCCAATGAAGAGGCCAAAAAAGTGCTGTCGGCCAGACGAACGCCCGTAACCACCACCAGGGGCATTCGGGCCTCAACGAGCCTCGAGCCATAGTGCAGGCGGAGCCGGAGGATCTTGTGGTTGGCATCGCCCTTTGCGGAATCGGTATAGAACACGGTTTCTAACTGATCGAACTGGATCGGCCGAAATCCCTGGCCATTGGCAAAATCCATCTCCATGTAGGTCATGGAGTCGGTCTGATTGGACAGCATCAGGGAACGGGGAAAACCGAAAGTGAGCGAATAGCTCGTGTCTTCGGTGTAGTGCACCGCTTTGGTCAGACTGCCTGCGAAA
Organism: Flavobacteriia bacterium; assembly: GCA_009921445.1. Lineage (GTDB taxonomy): Bacteria > Bacteroidota > Bacteroidia > Flavobacteriales > Schleiferiaceae > RFXV01. The sequence goes on along the minus strand of RFXV01000157.1, from coordinate 2,391 downwards.
AGTTCGTAGGAACCCATGGCCAGTCGGGCCAGACTGTCTGGATCCGGATGGTAGCGGTACAGCCCATTGGATCGATCCAGCCAAAGGGTATCGGGCATGGGCAGATGGGACATGAGCAGGCTGTCAAAATACAGATAGCCACTATCGACCGAACCGGGCATGACCCGATGAAAATCCAGATGCATGGCCGCGATCGGGACATCATAACTCAAGCGTGCTATGCTGTCGCGCTCATTGATGATCCGGGCACTGGGAATCAACAGAGAATCGGACGTACTGCTGCGCATCTCATTGTATAGGCCGAGCCAGATTCGCTGGTCCACCAGCGGAGCAGGAATACTTCCAGGAAAGTCATAAGGGGAAGCCTCATATTGGGACGAAGGGTGCCAAAGCCCGCTGGAGTCCAGACTAAAACTCCATAAATAGGTCGGACTCAGGTTGTGAAGGATACCCGATGGATACAGCCAGGCGGGCAGGTACTGATAAGCGGATGTGCTTTGTCCAAAAAGAGCAGAAAAAGCGAAGAACAAACAAAACGCAGACGGAAAAATCAGGGATCTTTTCATGGTATGAAATGGAATAGAATGATTGAAACAGATCCATCGGAACACCCTTTGGACCGAGGCCAAATCTATTGTGGGCGTGCATGGTCCATCATCCCGATGGCGTATGGACAGGGGCCGAAGGAAGGCGCCTGACCCGCTGGGAGAAACAGCTTATTGGTTTACTCAAATGATGAATAAATTCGTTTTCTGAACCTTTCACATTCAAGCGCTTGAAACGTCTTTTCCGAACACCGATGCTCTTTTGGATACAGCTCCCACTCATAGGTCTGCTGCTGTCCTGTGACCCCAGTCCGCAGGCCATCGAAGCCGACCGGGAAGTGCTCTATGCCGGTGCTTTGCGCTCCATCATGCACCAAGGCGATGTTTCGGTACAAATGGACCTTGCCGACCTGAAGGACAGGGCCCACCTCTATGCGCTGGGTGCGGTGGAAGAACTCAAGGGAGAGATCCTCATCCTGGATGGACAGCCCTGGATCTCATCGGTTCAGGACAGTGCGCTTTCTATGAGCTCTTCCTTCGATAAGGGCGCAGTGCTTCTGGTGTGGGCGGAAGTCGATCAGTGGAAGGACTTCCCTGTCCCCGACAGTGTTCGGACCTATGCAGATCTGGAGCGGTATGTATTCGAGCAGGCGGCCGAGTATGGTATCGACACCGATAAGCCCTTTCCTTTTCTACTGGGCGGACTGGCAGAATCCTTCAATTGGCATGTGATCGACTGGCCGGATGGCGATTCGGTCCACACCCATCAAAAACACATTGAATCCGGGATGAATGGACAAATGGAGAACCAACTGGTCGATATTCTCGGCTTCTATTCCACGCATCATCACGCCGTATTCACCCACCACAGCACGAATATGCATTTGCATGTGAAGACGCGGGGGCACGTTCTGGCCGGCCATCTGGACGACCTGACACTTGGCGAAGGAATGGTACTGCGGCTGCCAGAGCAAGACCTATGACTCATTAGAAAGAATCCCACTAAGCCATCTGTAAATGAAAATTCCTTCTACTCTTCTTTGCATCGGAACAGCCTTCATGATTTCATGCAGCGACGGCCCGGACCGCTTCCCTTCGCCACCCATGCCGCCCACGACTTCGGTGTATGCAAATTCCGAATGGGAAGTCCTGGTGGAAGAAGACCTCATCTACGGATACGGCTTGAGCCATGAAAGCTGGAACAGCGCCGAGGACACCACCCTTCCTCTGAAACTCGATCTGTACCGACCCGATGAACAAAGCACGGCCAGACGACCCGTTTTTCTATTTATTCATGGCGGGGGATTCAGCGGGGGCTCCAAATCACAAGAACAGATTGTTCATTTTGGAGAATTTTTTGCCTCCCGCGGATGGGTTTTTGTTTCCATCGATTACCGTCTCACTGGCGATCGGGGAACTGTTCCTCAGGAGTGGATCAACAGCGCCCAGAATGTACCCGTGGAGGAGGCCAATCAGTTCCTCGCCATGTATCCGGCACACCGGGATGCGCGGGCAGCCCTGCGCTGGATCTCTGCACACCAAAGCATGTACGGTCTGGACATGGGTCATTTGACTGTTGGTGGGGGTTCTGCCGGGGCCATCACGGCAGTGAGCATGGGCATTTCAGAAGAAGTGGATTTCCTGCAAGAGATCAGCATCATTGACGACCCCACTTTGAACAGCACGCACATCGGACAATCGTATAGTGTGCACAGCATCATCGATCTATGGGGTTCTGATACGGGCCTTGATGTATTGGAGGGATTGTATGGCCACCAACGCTTTGATACTGAAGATCCACCCATAATGATCGTGCATGGCATGAATGACAGCACGGTCCTGTTCT
>RFXV01000156.1 GCA_009921445.1 Flavobacteriia bacterium | reverse complement strand
ACCTTATCCGCAAAGTCCTTATGGTCCAGCCAGGGACTGCTCCTGTGCAATCCGAGGTCCGCGTCCTTGATCAATTCTCTGGCGCGCTCCTGATGGATCGGATAGCCCATTTCTCCCAATGCGTCGATGAGTGTGGTCTTGCCGCTACCGGGTCCACCAGTGATCACAATGCGCTTGACATCGACTTCAGGTATTCTAAGAATTCCGTCCCACATCTTGCTTGGCAATTTAGCAAAGTGAGCCGTCTTTGATACTGGCCATGGGATCGGCCATACTGGATCGGAATATTATTCGGAAGCTTTTTCGTCCTCCTTGGGAGCGTCTGCTTCAGCAGCTTCTTCAGTGCTTTCCTCTGCAGGAGCCTCCTGAGCAGTATCTGCACTTTCAGCAGGAACTTCTTCTGCTTCCTTCTTTTCTGCAGCTTCAGCAGTCGGTTCTTCGCTTACCGCTTCCGTCTCGGGCGCAGTTTCTTCGGTGGTTGCTGCCTCTTCAGTTGGGGCTGCTTCTTCGGCTAAACCTTCCGTTGCTTCAGCGGAGTCCTCTGTCTCTTGCTCGGCTGCTGCACCCTTGAGTGCCTCTGCGCGCGCTTCGGACTTGGCGTTTTCGGCCTCTACGCGAGCTTTTTCCTTGTCCTCAACGGACTTGGCCACTGCAGCGGACTTGTCTTGGATGTTCTGGCTCTTCTCTTCGAGCCATTTGTCAAAGCGTTCTTCAACCTGTTCTTCAGTCAGTGCGCCTTTTTTGACTCCTTCCAAAAGGTGCTTTTTCAAAAGAACCCCTTTATAGGAAAGAATGGCTCTGCAGGTATCGGATGGTTGTGCACCTTTCTGCAACCACTCCAGGGCGGAGTCGAAGTCCAGATCGATGGTCGCTGGATTGGTGTTCGGATTGTACTGGCCGATCTTCTCGATGAATCGTCCGTCCCTTGGAGACCTGCTGTCCGCAGCTACGATGGAGAAGATGGGGCGGCCTTTGCGGCCATGGCGTTGCAGTCGAATGCGTACTGGCATGATGAGTGTTTTTAGAAGGGTCCTAAACCCGGTTCACAAATGAGGCGCGAATATAAGACAATGAAGGGAAAGAGGTTCAGTGTACGGCCGATTTGTTCAGCATGGATAGGGATTCTTCCACATGCCGCGTTGCTTGAAGCTGTGAATTGAAGATACCGGTACAGATCCCTTTTTCATCGAACACATAAGTGACCCGTCCGGGCAATAGGCCCAATAGATCTGTTGGAACGGCAAATTTCTTTTGAGCGAGCCGCTGTGGGTCCGACAGCAATGGAAAGGGGAGTTGGTGCTTTTGGGCGAATGAGCGATGCGAAGCGGCTCCGTCCGAACTGATGCCGATCAATACGGCACCGGCCTCCATGAACTCTTCATAGCGATCCCTGAAAGCACAGGCCTCTGCTGTACAGCCTGGGGTATCATCCTTGGGATAGAAATAGATGACTGCAGGACGATCGGCAGCCATCTCTTTTAAAGATATCATTCGATCTTCCTGATCCAGTAACCGAATGTCGGGAAGTTCACTTCCGACCTGTACACCTTGTGCCATAGCTAACGTGGTTGAGATATAGAGAACAGAGAAAATTCCAAACAGTTTCATTTTTTGAGCGCCTTTTGATAGCGGGACAAGACCCTTTCCCGAGCCATTTTGTGACCCACTATGGGCTCAGGGTATTGTTCGGTTCCCCATTCGGGGATCCAAGTCTTGACGTATTTGAGTTCAGGATCGAATTTTTGAAGCTGCAGATGTGGATTGAAAACCCTGAAATAAGGTGCCGCATCGCATCCGGAAGAGGAGGCCCACTGCCATCCGCCTACATTACTGGCCAGCTCGAAATCGAGAAGTTTTGCAGCAAAGTACCGTTCGCCTCTCTTCCAGTCGATCAAAAGGTGTTTGGTCAAAAAAGAAGCGGTCACCATGCGTACGCGATTGTGCATGAATCCCGTGGCATTGAGTTCTCTCATTCCCGCATCGACCAGTGGATAACCGGTACGTCCTTCGCACCAGGCATTGAAATGCGTCTCATTCTCTTCCCACTCAATAGCATCGTATGCCGGCTTGAATGCCTGGTCCACGGATCGTGGAAAGTGGTAGAGGATCATCTGGTAGAAATCTCTCCAGATCAACTCGTTCAGCCATTTTTCGTTGTGCTTTTCTCCCAGAAGGGCGCAGTGTCGAATGCTGATGGTGCCAAAACGCAGGTGAAGACTCAGTCGCGACGTGCCTTGCACCGAGGGAATATCCCTAGTGTTGTGGTAGTCCTTCAGTAGTTTTTGCTGCGTAATTCTTTCAGGGAATTTCCGGGCCTGAGGCACAAACTCCATTTCTTCAAGGGAGATCATAGGTTGGGGCTCCATGGGCAACAGCTGATGCAAGTGTTCTGAGCTGGGCCAATGCGAGATGGGATGTTCTTTAAGATGTTCTTTCCATTTCCGCATATAGGGCGAAAAAACCGTGTAGGGACTGCCGTCCTTCTTTACCACTTCAGAACGGTCGAAGACGACATGGTCTTTATAGCCTTTGAAGGGGATGCCGTTTTTCTCCAGGTGACGATAGATCGATTCATCCCTTTTCTGCGCATAGGGTTCGTAGTCCCGATTCGCATAAAGCGCCTGAACATCCATCTGCTCCCCGAGTGCGGAGATGACTTCCAAAGGATCCCCATAAAAAACGCTCAAATCTGAACCTGAAGTCCTCAATTCGTTCTTGAGGCTGCTCAGCTCCTGGTGAATGAACTGAACACGCGGGTCGTGCCCACCACTCAGAGGACGCAGGATGTTCTGGTCGAATATGAATATGGCCATGACCTTATGCCCGCTGGCGAGCGCCCGGTACAATGCATGGTTGTCTTCGAGCCGAAGGTCCCTTCGAAACCAGAAAAGGGCAAGCGGTTCAGTGGGAAGGTTCATTTTTTCTGTATTCATCTGCGGTGTCAATGACCTGGTTGTTCATATACAGATCGAGTCCGCAAACGTTCAGCCAGTCCTCAGGCCGAGGCAATTGGTCACTGTCCAGCTGATCTTCTCTGATCTGGATCGATCGGATATGGCCCACCACCATTCGGCATTGATTGGAGCGAATGTGGACGACCTCTTTTGGCTCGAGCACGATACGGGCCAGCGAATCTTTGATGATCGGGAGATCGCTACCTGGCATCTTTTCTTCCTGCCATCCGCATTCATCGAACTCGCTTTGGCTGGCTTTGAAAGCAAAGGATGTTGCATGGGCATCTTGCCACCGGTCGGTGTGGACGGCGTGGAGACCAAAGAGCTTGGTTTCTTCAATATTGTCGAGGCTCTGGTGCCGGTCTGTTTTTGGCCGAAAAAGCACACCCATAAGCGGCGGGTTGGCTCCGATATGTACCACCTGACTGAACAGGCCGATGTTGGCTGTCCCATCTAAAGAACGGGTCGTAAGTAACCAGGCGGTTCTGCTGCCACTGATCCGGTTGATGAGATCTCTTCGGTACCGTCGTTCCAGTCCCAGCAGATCGCTCCGGCTCCATTCCCTGAAGGTGGTCAAAGTGTTCGCAGGCTCGACATTCCACCGTCCACGCAGATGATCTGACCGGTGATCCACGAAGATCTGTCAGACATCAGATAGGCAGCGGCTTCCGCCAATTCGGCGGCGCTTCCGATTCTCTTCAATGGATGCCTCAGCGCAGAGTTCTCTCTCTTTTTCTCATTGTTCAAAAGGCCTTCGGCAAGGGGCGTGTCCACCAGAGATGGGGCAATGGCATTGAATCGAATGTGCGGAGCATATTCTGCAGCCAATGAGCGCACAAGTCCTTCGACCGCACCTTTGGCAGAAGCGATCCCAGAGTGGAAAGGCATTCCTGTTTGTACGGCCACGGTACTGAACAGCACAACGGAAGGATTGCTTCCCTTTTTCAAGGCAGGAAGGGCTTTTTGGATGGTGTTG
>RFXV01000155.1 GCA_009921445.1 Flavobacteriia bacterium | reverse complement strand
CCAGCTTTACGCCTTCCAATGAATCCGTGCAGAGTTCCAGTTTCATAAGACAATGATCTCTGAGAGGAACACCCAGGCATCGGATCCTGCAGCTTCGTGTGCATCAGGCACCTTCCCGAGATTCTTCACTTCAATGCGGAGGAAGCGAACATCTTCCAATTCTTTGTTCACTTTCAAAGTACGGATGAACTTTCCTCGCTTCATCGGATCCGTGGCATCCCTGGCTTCGCCCATGTACGCCCAATTTTGACCATCCATAGAATAGGCCACCTTTACTCTGGGCGGAATGAATATCCATGAATTCGTGTACTGATAGAACGGGAGCTCCACTGAGCTCAGCCGAACCGGACGTCTGAGGTCCAGAGTGATCTCCGGATCGATGCCCCAAAAGCCCTGCCAGCAACCGTCACGGAAATCCGTACTGCCCAAAACGGAATTGACCAGTCCATCCGGTCCACCCGCTGTGTACCACGAGCTAAAGGGCTTGCTGTAACTCACCTCTGCACCCACTGCCAGATGGCAGCGTGTTTCGATATGCTGAACGGAACCAAAATCCCTTCCTTCCCGAGTGGCTTGAACGCTCAATGTGCCATCCTCCACTTCGATCGGTTCGCTGTAGGGACGAAACGGCGCTGCCTCGACACTTACCTCTTGATCAGCGCGCTTTGTGTAGCGCCAATGGAGATTGGTTTTTTCGTCATAAGCCTCCAGTGCGACGCGCGATTCCTGAAGACCGAGCTGCACCTGATAGCTCATGGGAACCGATTCTGCGCCAAAGCCCACCTGATGCTCTTCGAGCACCGGATACATTCGCTGAACCCGGCTTTTGAATTCCGTCCAGTCGCGCCTGTCTGCAGGCGACCACAAACGTTCACTCATGGCCAAAAGACGCGGAAAAACCTTTGCATCCAAGGTCTTTTCATCGGGAACATGTTCTGTCCACATATTGCATTCGCCTCCAATGATCAGTTGACGCTCCTGCTGCGAAAGACCTTCTGGCACAGGCTCAAAGGAATAGACCTTCTCCAGGTCTATGGAACGCAGGTCGTAATCGAAATACGCATGCGAGGTGGGCGACATGATGGCCCGATGCCCGGAACGGACGGCTTCAATTCCCCCTTCCATGCCCCTCCATGACTGCACTATGGCCCCTTCTGCCAAGCCGCCTTCCAGGATCTCATCCCAGCCAATGAGTTGTCGGCCGTGCTCCCTCAGGAAGCGTTCGATCCGTCGAATAAAATAAGATTGGAGCTGATGTTCATCGGACAATCCTTCGGACTCGATCCGCCTCTGGCATTTGGCGCATGCTTCCCATCGGGTCTTGGGGGCTTCGTCTCCGCCAATGTGTATGAAAGTGGAAGGAAAAAGCTCCATGACCTCCAAGAGCACATTTTCCAGAAAGAGGAAGACGCTGTCGTTGCCCGCACAATAGATCTCCTTGAATACGCCCCAATCGTTGGCCACATCCACAGGCTCCGCGCGACAAGACAGTTCGGGGTAAGCAGAAATGGCGGCCTGCGCATGTCCGGGCAACTCGATCTCTGGAATGATCTCCACCCCTCTTTCGGCCGCGTACCGCACCAGCTCGCGTATTTCCTCCTTGGAGTAATAACCGCCGTAGACCGACCCATCGGTTTCTTTCCGATAGGCGCCTTGCTCATTCAGGCGCGGGTATCCTTCGATCTCTATGCGCCATCCCTGATCCTCTGTCAGATGCCAGTGCAGCACATTCATCTTGAACAAGGAAAGTAAGTCGATGTATTTCTTGACCACATCCACCGAAAAAAAATGACGGCAACAGTCCAGAAGCATCCCCCGGTGGACAAAGCGCGGATGATCCCTGACAACAAGCGCTGGTGCCTTTTCAGGGTACAAGGCCTTCAACTGCCGAAGACTGCTGATCCCATTGAAAAGCCCCTGTATCGCTCGAGCTGCAAGGCAAATGGAATCCGAAGCCAAATGGAGTCGGTAGCTTCCCTGCTGATCCAATGCTGGATCGAAAACACACCAGATGATCTTTCCAGCGGACTGCTCATCTGCACGCCCTGCAAAAAGAGATCGCAAGCGATCGGTCGCAGTGGTCCAGTCGGATCTGGCGCACAATACCTCTGAATAGTCTGACCAGCGCACGGAACCTTCCAATACCGATGTGTGGACGGGTTGTGGGATCAGACCAATGGACGCATCGCGTTGCGCCTGCAAAACTGAAGCAGAGGCGAGGCACAAAAACAAAAGGCCAATAAAACGCAATGGACTACCAGTTGCGATCAAAGCTGGCTTTCCTCATTTCCTCGGACTGCGCATCTCTGTACGCGTAATCAAAACCGGCGTAAACACTGTGTGCGCCCACTTCGCCCGACCTGTTCAAAGCGAGAAAACCCACTTGAAGACCTTTGAGGTCCTTGTGTTTTGCCTTGATCCGTTCGACCGCCTCCTGGCAGGCCTGCTGAGGACTGTATCCATGGCGCATCAACTCGACGACCGTGGCGCTTCCGGCAATTCGAATGACCGCCTCCCCCATTCCCGTGGCACAGGCCGCACCTACCTCATTGTCCACAAAGAGTCCGGCCCCTATGATCGGCGAATCGCCCACCCGACCATGCAGCTTATAGGCCCAGCCGCTTGTGGTGCAGGCACCGGACAGATTCCCTTCCGCATCCAGCGCCAACATGCCGATGGTGTCGTGGTTCTCCTGATTGATGGGCGGTTTTTCTGCCTTTTCATTCTCTCTCCACTTTTCCCAAGCCTTTCTCGATTTCTCCGTCAATAATTCTGTATGCGGGAAGCCTTGTTCCCTTGCAAAGCGGTACGCGCCTTTGCCGGCAAGGAATACATGTGGGGTTGTTTCCATCACCCGCCGGGCAACAGAAATGGGATTTTCAATATTCTGCAAAAAGGCAACGGCCCCACAATTGCTCTCGTGGTCCATGATGCAGGCGTCCAAAGTGACCTTGCCCTCGCGGTCGGGAAGACCGCCCAATCCCACACTTTGGCTCTCCGGATCGGACTCGGTGACGCGAACCCCAGATTCCACAGCATCCAGGGCAGAGCCCTTTTGATCCAATACGGCCCAAGCGGCCTTGTTGGCATCCACTCCGTGCCGCCAGGTGGAGAGCACACAAGGGGCACCACTGATCAGCCTCCTCTGCTCGAGGGGTTTGGCCTCGGCCGAAACGGCCAGACCGGCAGACGCCAATCCAGAGACCTTGAGAAAGTTTCTTCTTTTCATGAGCGATAAAAACTAAAAGTAACCATTCTCTCGGTCGGCCGTCCACAACAAAAAAAGCCGTCTTTCGACGGCTTTGACCATTATATGGAAAGCGCTACTGACGGACGAAGAACAGCCCCTGCATGGTTCCAAAATGCCCAGGAAAGGAGCACAGGAACTTGTAGGGTCCGGCCTCTTCGGGTACATCAAAGAAAATGGTCTCTGATTCGCCGGGGCCAAGCAGGGCCGTATGGGCCACTACCTCACCCATCAGATCGGCAGGAAGGAAATCGTCTTCTTTGGCCAGCATGGCTTTGGTCGCGTAGTTCTGGAAATCCGCTCCTTTGCGCAACAGGGTCCAGTTGTGCCCCATGGCTTCTTTGGGCATCTCACCCACATTTTTCAGCGTCAGGGCCACCACCTGTCCGATGTAGGCATCGATGCGTTCAGTGGAGTATTTCATTTGGTCGTTGGCTTCTATCTCTACAAAGAGCGTATCGCCCAGAGCGACTTGCTCTGATCCATTTTCCAGCTCAGACTCAGAACTCGAGGCGGGTGCCTCCTCTGCTGCCTCTACAACAGCCTCTGTACTGCTCTCAGAAGCAGGCGGCGCCTCATTTCCGCAGGAGAACAGCAAAAAGGAAAAGGCGAAAAAAGCAAGTGATCGGTAGGTCATGTGTTGTTGTTTTTTCAAAGAACCCTGCTCACAACATATCGTTCGCGAGATT
>RFXV01000154.1 GCA_009921445.1 Flavobacteriia bacterium | reverse complement strand
CTTGGTATGCCCCTGAGCTACGGGCTTTGGATCAGGGCTTTTTTTTTTGCCCGAGAGGATCTCCCCGAGTTTCAACAAGCTGAGTTCGACCAAAAGGCGTGCATTGGAGCTGTTTCTGTAGCGTGCATCGGCTTCTGATAGCAGTTGCAGTCCATCGGTCAGTACGGCCGTATCGATGAGCGCTCCCTGTTGTGCATAGTTTGCCTTCAATTCCTGACTCTTTTCCAGCAGACCGATGGTCGCCTGGTCACTTGCCACCATCAGATCTCTTAAATGAGCTGCGAGTCCGTTGAGAAAGAGATGACCATCGAAACCCTTGTCCAGGATCTCAGCAAATAGCAGAAGCAACTGTCGGTGGTCGTTTTCCAGCGCGGCCTGAGTGACCTGGAAGTAGAGTGCGTGGTCGAGTATTCTCAGGTTGGTCAAGACCGTCTCGTGGAGGATCTTCTGTCCGCCAAAGGTGGCCATCCGGTCAAAAATGGACAGGGCATCCCGAAGGGCTCCATCTGCTTTTTCAGCGATCAGGTGCAGGGCCGATTCATCAGCCTCGATCCCTTCTGCAGCGGCCACATTCTTCAAATGCCCAACAATATCCGTTACGCCAATTCGCCGAAAATCATAGATCTGACATCTGGAAAGGATGGTCGGTATGATCTTGTGTTTCTCAGTGGTGGCCAGAATGAAGATGGCGTGGGCCGGTGGCTCTTCAAGGGTTTTCAAAAAGGCGTTGAAGGCTGCCTGAGAGAGCATGTGCACCTCGTCAATGATGTACACCTTGAATTTGCCGTTCTGAGGAGCGAAACGGACCTGTTCGATCAGGCTGCGGATATCGTCCACCGAATTGTTCGAGGCCGCATCGAGTTCAAAGATGTTGAAGGAGAAATCACTGGATCCCTCCATGCCACTTTCCTCATTGATCATCCGGGCCAGAATGCGTGCACAACTGGTTTTTCCCACTCCGCGCGGACCGGTGAACAGCAGTGCCTGTGCAAGGTGATCGCTCTTGATGGCCTTTTCCAGTGTACCGGTCACATGCGACTGCCCGACCACTTCTTCAAAGCGGCTGGGACGGTACTTTCGGGCCGAAACGACATACGCCTCCATTCCCTTCAAATATAGACTTTAAGTGGCGAGACTTGCCGCCAGTTCACGTGCGAGAAAAGAGGCGGTATGCCCCTTGTCCGAAGCAGCCACCTCCTCAGGAGCGCCTTGAGCCACCACCTGCCCACCACCGCCTCCGCCTTCAGGGCCAATATCGATGATGTGGTCTGCGAGCTTGATGACATCCAAATTGTGTTCGATCACAAGGACGGAGTTTCCACGGTCCACCAGATGCTGCAGGACATCCATCAGCACACGAACATCTTCAAAGTGCAGTCCGGTAGTGGGTTCGTCCAGAATGTACAATGTGTTTCCGGTGTCTTTCTTGCTCAGTTCCGTAGCCAGCTTGACGCGCTGTGCTTCGCCACCGGACAGGGTGGTGCTTTGTTGTCCCAAAGTGATGTAGCCCAGGCCCACGTTGGAAAGCGTGCGGATCTTCTGCATCACACGGGGCAGGTGTTCAAAGAAATCGACAGCTTCATCCACGCTCATGGCCAGTACATCAGCGATGGACTTGCCCTTATAGCGCACTTCCAATGTTTCCCTGTTGAAGCGTTTTCCGTTGCAGGCCTCGCAGTGCACATAGACATCGGGCAGGAAATTCATCTCGATGGTCTTCAGACCGGCCCCTTCGCAGGTCTCGCATCTTCCGCCCTTCACATTGAAGCTGAATCGTCCGGGTTTGTAGCCCCTAATCTTGGCTTCCGGGAGCTGAGCGAATAGGTTGCGGATCTCGCTCAGGACACCGGTGTAGGTCGCAGGATTGCTGCGGGGCGTCCTCCCGATGGGCGATTGATCGATCTCGATCACCTTATCCAGGTGCTTCAGCCCTTTGATGGAAGTGTAGGGCAAAGGTTTTTGAACGGCGCGAAAGAAATGCTGATTCAAAATGGGGTAGAGGGTCTCGTTGATGAGCGTGGATTTACCACTGCCCGAAACCCCAGTGACCAGGACAAGCATGCCCAATGGGATGCGCACATCGACTTTCTGGAGGTTGTGTCCGCTGGCGCCCTTGAGTTCCAGCCACTGGCCATTTGGACGTCTTCTCTTTTCGGGCAAGGCGATGGTCCGTCTTCCGCTTAAATAGTCTGAGGTGACCCCTTCGCCTGCGATGAGCTCCTTCATCGTTCCGCTGTTGACGATCCGCCCTCCGTGTTTCCCTGCGCCTGGACCGATGTCCAGGATGAAGTCAGCCGCTTCCATCATGTCCCGGTCGTGCTCCACCACCATGACCGAATTCCCGAGGTCCCGTAACTCGGTGAGCGAACCGATCAGCCGCTGGTTGTCCCGCTGGTGCAGCCCAATGCTCGGCTCGTCAAGAATGTAGAGCACATTGGTGAGTTGAGAACCGATCTGCGTGGCCAATCGGATGCGTTGCGCCTCTCCACCGGAAAGGGTCTTGGCCGAACGGTCAAGGCTCAGGTAATTCAATCCCACATTGAGCATAAAGCCCGTTCGGGCCTTGAGTTCCTTGAAAACCTCCGCTGCGATCACCGCTTGTTTTCCCGTCAGATGAGCTTCTGCTTCTTCCAGCCATTGGGCAAATCCGTCAATGGAACGGGCACTTACTTCGTGGATATTCTGTCCTGCGATCCGGAAGTTCCGGGCGGTCTGATTCAAGCGGCTTCCTCCGCAGTCGCTGCAGGGGACCTTGTCCATGAAGTCCTCCGCCCAGCGCTTGATCTTTCGGCTCTTGGCTTCCCTGGCTTGTTCTTCGATAAATCGGATGATGCCCTCGAACTGAAGGCTGTAGTTGCGCGTCACGCCCATGGCCTTGTTCTCCACCTCGAAGGATTCTTTCGATCCGTTCAGAATGACCTCCATACCTTCTTTTGGGATGTCTTCAATAGCGGTGTCCAGGCTGAATCCAAAACGATCGCCAATGATCTCGATCTGATTGAAGATCCATGATTTCTTGAAGGTTCCCAAGGGTGCGACCCCGCCTTTTCGGATGCTGAGGGAAGCATCGGGAATGACCTTGCTCAATTCAACCCGGGCCACCGTTCCGAGTCCGTTGCAGCTGGAGCAGGCGCCTTTTGGGGAGTTGAAGGAAAAGGTGTTTGGTTCGGGTTCCGGGTAGGAGATGCCGGTGGTCGGGCACATCAGGTGCCGACTGAAGTAGCGCGGTTCATCGCGGCTTTCCGAAAGGACCATGACACTTCCTTTTCCGAGGCTCATGGCCGTTTCCAAGGATTTTTTCAGTCGTTCTTCCGTTCCCTCTGAGAGTTGAAGGCGATCGATGACCAGTTCGATGTCGTGGGTCTTGTAGCGGTCGAGTTTCATTCCGCGGCTGATCTCCACGATCTGTCCATCCACGCGAACACGCACATAACCCTGACGGGCCACCTGTTCAAAAAGCTCCCGGTAGTGTCCCTTCCGGGCCCGGACCAAAGGAGCGAGCAGCTGGATCTTGTTGTTGGCTTCGCTCTCCATCAACAGTTGCATGATCTGCTCATCGCTGTATTGGACCATGGCTTCTCCAGTCTCGTAACTGTAGGCCGTTCCTGCACGGGCAAAAAGCAGGCGGAGGAAGTCGTAGATCTCTGTGACCGTGCCTACCGTGGATCTCGGGCTCCGGCTCGTGGTCTTTTGCTCGATGCTGATCACCGGGCTGAGACCGTTGACCTTATCCACCTCAGGCCGTTCCATATTGCCGATGAATTGCCGGGCATAAGCAGAAAGGGTTTCCATATATCGGCGCTGCCCTTCCGCAAAGATGGTGTCGAAGGCCAGTGAAGATTTTCCGCTACCGCTCAGTCCGGTCACCACGACCAATTGGTCCCGGGGAATGTGCACATCCACATTTTGCAGGTTGTGCACCCGTGCACCCCAAACCTCGAGCATG
>RFXV01000153.1 GCA_009921445.1 Flavobacteriia bacterium | reverse complement strand
GTAGCGCTCGTAGCGTTCGAGATCAAACCCCTTGTCGATCCCGTTCTTTTTATACCCTTTTCCCGCGCCTTTAGCCGGTCGCATCCAGTCGGGTGTCGATGGCTTTTCATCTACCCGCACGTTCCGATACGAGACCACTGCGGTATCGGTATGCACAAAGCTCTTGTAAATGCCAAGTTTGAAAAATGGTGCCTTGCCGTCCATGTACAAGGTCGGGATGCCATCCATAGCCACGCTGTCTTGCTGCAACTTGATGCGGACCGATCCTTTCTCTGGATCGGATGACCAGTTCACCATCATTTCAAAGTGCATCCAACCCGTATCCAAAGGCATGCGAAGGATCTTTTGCAATCGGCCCTCATTCATCGGACGAAGACCCACCTCCACCCGACCCTTGTTCAGGATCACGGCCACCACCGAACGATGGCCCCAACCCTTGTATGCATTCTCCCGGGCGATCTTAGGATGCAGATGCCAGTCGACCAAAGCGAAGAAGGCACCTTCCACATGGCGGTAGCGCTCCACTTTGAAATCAAAGGAATACTGCCGCGCCTTCATGGTGTCGGACTGCATTTGGGAGCGGTTGCCGTTGAACACATAATCATCGGGGCGGACTTCAAATCGAAAAACGCCCTTGTTCTCGATCAGCGAGTAGGTGGAATCAAAAGTGAGTCGTCGGAAGCGGAGCGTATCCAATTGGGCCTCCACTGGAAGCAAAAGAGCGCAAAACACCAAGGTGATCCAGAGCCTCATAGCAGTTGTTTGAAGTGATCGAAATACGCCTCTGCACAGCGTCTTAAGCTGTATCGCTCCTCGTAGCGCGCTTTCAATGCCTCCGTTCGTTGCTTCTTTTCTTGATCGGAAAGCGAACAGGCTGTCTCCATGCCCTCCAAAACCATTTCCACTTCCGTACCCGCTATCATGACCCCATGAGGATCGATCATTTCTGGGATACCACCCACATCTGTGCATACAGGCAGACAACCCGCTGCCATTGCTTCGATCAGACTGATCGGCATGCCCTCGTACAAGGAGCTCAAAATAAAATAGTCGGCCAAATGGATATAATCTGTGGCATTGCTCTTCCCGCCCAGCCAGAGGATGCGGTCACTCAAGAATGGCTTGATCCCTTCCATGATCGGATCTGACCATGGCGGCCGTTCGGTCCCGAGGATGATCAAAAGACCGTTGTGTCCCGACTTCACCCATTCAGAGAATGCCTCAACGAGCACCACTTGATTCTTTTGCGGGGTCAATCGGCCAATATTGACCCAGAACCGTGCATCGCTTCCAAATGAATTGCGCTTTTCTTCAAACCACTGCTCTACCTCCCCGAAACGATCGGTCTTTTCCGGGAAAGAGCGCCCGTTATCGATCCTCTTGGCCTTCATCCCTGCGTAAAAAGCAGAGAATGATCCGTCACTCACCTGCGAGATGGTCACCGGATGAATGCGCTTGAATTTCAAGAGCCATTCCCGTATGGTCTTTTCCTTGGAACCGATCACCTCTGCGGCAGCATCGTTGTGCACCGTGTGGACAACGGGTATTTTTTTGAAGCTCAGGAACTGCAGCAGCGCAACATAATTCACCGTGCTCAAATGGGTATGAATGACATCGGGCTTGAATGCACGGATCAATTTTTTCAGTCGAAAGAGAACGCTCAGATCCGCTCCAAGCTTCTTGTTCAAGGAGGAGCGCCCCACTCTTTGGTCCCAATCCGGGAAGTATTTCATTCCCTTTTCATCCTCGGCATAAAGTGCACAAACCTGAACCTGATGCCCCAGATCAGAGAATTCAGTGGCGATGTCAACTACGAACCGCTCGGCTCCACCATCGATGAACAAGGGAATGACCTCCAGTATCTTCATTGCGGAGGGGATGCCTGTTTCTTTTGGTATTCCGGCCAATGTCGTGCCGCTTCGAACCCATACTCATCAACCAACCGCCGGACGTCCTGATGGAATTTTTGGTATAGTCGTTCGCGTATTTCTGGAGACAGGGTATCCTTTTCTGCACTTGCGGATGAGGAAGTATTCCACTGGCTGATCTTCTCTTTGATCCGCGTTCGTTGATCCAGGGTCGAAACGCGGTCCAAAAGCGCTCCGAAACAGTTTCTCACCACACCGGTGTACAATAGATCCTGGACCCAGCCTGATCGCAGCTGACCCGTTACATTCTTTTCTGAGAAATTCAAGGGAATGGCGTCATCCACGCCAAGGAATCTCAGTATCCTCTGCCCGACACCCGCTGCATCCTTCCTAAAATCATGGTAATCGAGCAGCAGGCATTTGTCTAGGGAAAATTCGGCCTTGACCTGATCGAGCTGATGGGCATAGAACCCATGCTCGATGTAGGTGAAATCATTGTTCTCGTACGAATACCCTTGTATGGGACCGGGCTCATAGTCCATTGCCTGAACGATCTCCCGTCTTTCCCTTCGGAGTTTTTTGAAGTAATTGTATGCGCTCTCGGCTCTTTCGGTAGGTGCCCGCAGGATGAGGATAAGCTTGAGGTCATCCGAACATAGTTCCCTGATCCGCCGCAACGCATGATCGTAGAGCATATAATTGACATGCGTATGCAAAAGGATGGGCTCTCCCTTTTTTGTGCGCAGATAAGGCTTGATCCTGGATGCTGGATCCCCGCTGTTCTCCGGATCGGCAAAGAGATCGTTGTCCTTTAATTCAGGAACGGAGAAGATGTCCGGATGGCTGGCAAGGCCACTGTGCAGACTCGTTGTTCCCGCCTTTTGAGCGCCGAGAATGATCGCATTTGGCAGCATACCTAAGTCTGAATTGAAAGGGGATGATTCACGGTCTTTTGTTCTTTGGCCAGCGCTGAACCACTTGCGAAAATAAGACCGACAGCAGATCGTTCATCCGACTGCCCAAAAGGGAGGGCCACCAGCGGAAGGCAGCAAGAACGATGGCTGTTCCGGTGATCAGGGATGAACCGGCAAAAGCCGACCGCAGGCCAAATGTGCCAGGCTCCATCCAAAGAGTGATCAAGAGGGAAGGAAGGAGGAAGAGTACGACAGTGGGTACTGCCTGAAGGAAGGGTCGATATTGGACCGCCCAGCTCATTTGCATGCGCTGCACGGCAAGAGAGGACATATTGATGTACTGAAAAACGGAGGCCCCGAGAATGACCCAACTCAAGCCGATCAGCCCGTGATCACTGCCCCAATAGAGTCCGGCAAAAAGAACAAGCGTGTACAGGAACTTGCGTGCTGCGCTGCGATAGACCAGGCCCTTGGCCCGGATCACAGAATCTGTCAGGCGCATCGTGACCCGGATCGGAACTGCAAGAAAAAGGATCTCCAAAGCGGGTATGGTCTCCAACCACTGTGCACCCAGCAGGATCTCCACGATCCATTCTGCATGGAACGAAAGCCACAGGCCCAGGGGCAGAGTGATCAAAAGACTGTAACCCAAATTCCGCTCGTACATCTTTGTAAGTGCCTCCTCCTCGTCCTGGAGTTTGGACATGGCAGGGAACATGACCTTGTCAATGACATCACCGAGCAACTTCCCGGGGATCATCATGGTCCGGTACGATCGCTCGAAAAGCCCAAGGACACTCAAACTCATGAGCCGGCCCAGGAGCAGATTGACCCCTGAATTGGTCAGGTAGTTGTTCATACGGATCAGCGTAAGACCTGCACCAAAGTGAAAGAGCTCTTTGAATGCAGAGGCAGACCAGGCCACACCCAATGGGATCCGTATTCGGTACACGGAAAAAAGAAGCATCATCGCCTGTTGCACAAGGCTTCCGTAGACGATCGACCATACCCCATATCCGCTATAGGCCAACGAGAGTCCTGTACTCATACCCGCGAGAAAAGAGACATTCTCCGCGATGAAGAGATATCGAAAGTCCATGCTTCTTTGGATCATCGACAAAGAACTCGCAGATGCGGAAGAAAAGAGAAATCCAATGGTCAGTATGGGCAATATGGCCACGAGCGCATCGGAATCGAAAAA
>RFXV01000152.1 GCA_009921445.1 Flavobacteriia bacterium | reverse complement strand
GATCGTCCTGTACTTCTTCTTCACTCCGCTGTTGGGGCAAGCGGAACTGAGTCCGCGTCTTTTGGAAAAGATGGGTCGAACGGCAGCAACTGAAATGATCGAGGCGCGCATTTGTTTGCCCGACACGCTGAATTGGTCCCTTATCTCTGCCGAATGGAATGCCAAAGGGATCCCTGCTGAAGAACGTGTCAGAAGGGTCAACCGTTTGCTTTTAAGACAGGCCAGGTTTTATCAAGATCCTGTCCTTGAGTTCCTGGAAGCTCGGGAAGCAGCTTCTGTGGGCTATGTGCAGGAGTTCTACCTGACCAATTCCATCGTATTGAAAGCGCTGCCCCATGTGCTTCATGCCTGCGCAGCCCTGCCGCAAGTGGAACGCATCGATCTGGCGGAAGGACAATTGGAGCCTATGGAGTTTTTTCCCGCAGTTTCAGGAAAGACAGCTTCTGTACAGGGAACGGAAAATGGACTGAAGGCCATTCATGCACCGCAGATGTGGCAATTGGGCTATACTGGAAAAAGCAGTACGCTCTTTGTCTTTGATTCCGGTGTGTGGAGCCAGCATCCGGCCTTCTCCGACCGCTTCTTGGGCAAGCATCGCCCCATGGATCAGGCTTGGAAGGGTTTGTTCACCCGGCATCCAAGCGGAGTCAACAGCAACCACGGCACCCATGTCTGCGGAACGGCAACGGGGCTCGACCCCCGCACATCCGATACCATCGGTGTGGCCTTCGGCTCGTATTGGATGGCCAACGACTTGATCAATGCCTCCACAGCCGCGGGTCTTCCGGATATGGTGTATCTGATCGGTTCCTTTCAATGGGCGCTGGATCCGGATGGGGATACCGCAACTTCATCGGATGTACCGCATGTGATCAACAACAGCTGGCGCTGGCGCGATCAGTTGGATACCGTACAGTGTGGTGGTTTTATTGTGCAACTGATGAACGCGATCGAAGCAGCAGGCATTGCCAATGTCTTTTCGGGTGGGAATACCGGACCGAGCAACAGCATGCTCAATTCGCCGCAGCGCATCAAGTCCAATCCTGTCAATGTTTTTTCTGTAGGCAGCGTGAACGGGAATGTGGCCTTCCCTCACCCGATCAGTGGCTTTTCTACCCGAGGTCCTTCGCAGTGTCCGAGCAATGGAACACTCAATATCCATCCTGAGGTCGTTGCGCCTGGCGAAAATGTCCGGTCGGCTTGGGGGATGGATGGTTACAATTCCATATCGGGAACGAGTATGAGCAGTCCGCATGTTTCTGGAGCTGTACTTCTGCTCAAAGAGGCCTTTCCACAGCTGACCGGCGCACAACTGCTCACGGCATTGTACACCACGGCAACCGACATGGGTGTTACCGGCGAAGACAATGTGTATGGAAACGGCCTGATCGATGTGCATGCTGCCTTTTTGTGGCTGGCACAACAACACACGCCCCGCGATCCGCTGCAGCCACACTATGATCTGAGCGTGCGCAATTTGCAGAGCCAGGATGGCCGCTTGTACGGCTGCGATTCACTGGTTCAGCTCGATCTCATTTTGGAAAACAAGGGGAATCTGCCATTGAACCAAGTGCAGGTGGAGGTATCGGTGAATGGAACAAGTCAGTCCACTGCGACTTATAGCGTTCAATTGCCTGCTCAGGGTTCGGTAGATACGCTTCGATTTTCGGCCATTGCTTGGCCCGATAGCGGCGCCAATGAGATTCAAGCGGTGGTATCGATCGACAGTGTGGATTACGATCCGGTGAATAATGCAGGGATGTTTCGTTACCACCGCCTCCCAAAAATTTTGCGGTGGATGGGCTCAGTACTGCTAGATGAATATTTTTTTGATGGCTTGCGCTCAGATATATGGTATGTTGAAAATCCTGACTTAGGTATGACCTGGGATACGATCACCGTCGGGCCGGGCCAACAGCGATCGGTTTGGATGAACATGAGCGACTACGATCCTGCGGCAAATCAAAAGGATCGGTTGATCAGTCCAGCCATTCAATTCCTCGGGTATCCGCAAATCAGTGTCGCTTACGCTTACCGTCCTTTGGGTCCCATTTCGTTCCTGCATGACACCTTCCGGATCTATGTAAGCACGGATTGCGGTCAGCATTTTGACCATTTGCTTTTTGAGGCTTTTGGTGACCAATTGGCTACGACCTCGAATTACGGCAGTAATTTTTATCCAACTTCTGGTCAGGATTGGGGTGGATTTTATATGCAAGGTTTGATGGATAGTGTATTTCCAGTTCCTTCCAGCGGTCGGTATCCGTATGATGATTATTTGGTTTTTGCTTTTGAAACGACCAACAGAAAGGGCAATAACTTCTTTCTTCGCAAAATAACAATACAACAAACATGGATCAGTGCGGAATCTTTCGCACATGATTTTCGATTGTTCCCCAATCCATCTTCGGGTCGTTTTGAGCTGCATGCGGAAGGTCAGGAAGGAAGAACATTTTCCTGGTCCTTGTTGGATATGCAGGGGAGGAATCTCCGGTCGGGAAGCTTTGTGGGCAGCCGTTGTGTGTTCGATCTGGGCGATCTCTCCGATGGGGTGTATCAACTGACCCTATCGAATTCAGACCGCATCGAGACCCACAGGCTCGTCAAGGCCTCTGACTAAGGCTATTCTGTCCGTGTCAGTCTTCGCCGTAGTAGATGATCTTGCTGCCGTCCCGATCGAAACCGAAGGGAAAGGGCTTGAGTGGTTGTAGGGCCGCACGCAGTGCCTCGGCACGCTGCGGAGGACAGAAGAACAAGAGAAAACCGCCGCCGCCCGCTCCGAGCAGCTTGCCACCCAGCGCACCTGCTTTCAGGCCGGCCTCATAAGCCCGGTCAATATCTGGATTGGTGATCCCACTGGCCAAGCGTTTTTTAAGCAGCCAATTGGTGTGAAGCAGTTGGCCAAAATCATCCAAATTCCCCTTCTGTAGCGCGGTACGCAATTCATAGACCAGGGCGACCATCTCCTTCAGGGCTTCGAATTTCTCCTTCTGGTCCACATTCTTTTTTTGTTCCTGAAGAATGTGTGAGGCGCTTCTCTGATCGCCGGTGTAGAACATGAACAGACTGTTCTCCAGTTCCGTGCTCAGGTCTTTGGACAGATGCAATGGAATGACGCTCACCGTATTGTCCGTATGGAATTCGATCACATTCAATCCGCCATAGGCCGCAGCGTATTGAT
The DNA here is from genome assembly GCA_009921445.1 of Flavobacteriia bacterium. Taxonomy (GTDB): domain Bacteria; phylum Bacteroidota; class Bacteroidia; order Flavobacteriales; family Schleiferiaceae; genus RFXV01. The sequence goes on along the minus strand of RFXV01000152.1, from coordinate 808 downwards.
CTTGCTTTCCAATGGGTTCATTCAGCCGTGTGATCTCTACCTCACAGGCTTCCCGTGCCAATTGCTCCTTGCTGGCATGTCGGTTGGTGTATGCGTAGAGATTGTGCAGTACGCCCACAGTAAAAGAGGAAGAGGAGCCCATTCCCGTTCCTCCCGGGACATCGGCGATTGAACTGATCTCGATCCCGCCCTGTATGTTCATCATCTCCAGGGTTTCCCGAAGGATGGGGTGTTTCAGGTCCGTCAGGCTGCTGACCGTTTCGGTGATGCTGTACTTGGTCCGGATCTTATCGGCTTCGAAGAACTGATGCGAACTGATGTACATGTATCGGTTGATGGAAGTACTCAGAACGGCGCCGGGATGCTGCTCATAGAATGCGGGCAGATCCGATCCGCCGCCGACAAAGCTGATCCTGAATGGGGTTTTGCTGATGATCATGGGTTATCCGGTTGAATGGAGAATGTCTGCATAGAGGGCCATCTGGTCCACCACTTCGTATTCGTTGACAAGTCGCTGCTGGTATTGCTGATCGATCGAATCGTCCGTATGGCCTTTCCAGCGATAAAAGGTCTTGATGCGCTCTTTGTGCACCGTCCGATCGCAGTGGGTGAATATCTTCAGATGGGCCTTTTTTCTCCACTCGGCATCAGCCAGGGCCAGGATGCCTTCCACAAGGATGACTTGTTGGCCCTCGTATTGGTAGCGCACAGGAACCGAAGGTCGGTCGGGATGTCTTCTGTAGCCCTGAAGTTCTACTCGCTGGCCATCCAGGATCGATGAAAGATCGCTTTGGATCTGAGTGAAGTT
>RFXV01000151.1 GCA_009921445.1 Flavobacteriia bacterium | reverse complement strand
CAGGCACAAGGCGAACAGGAACGCCTGTCCATCTGCCAAAAGGTTCTTCAACCGGCTTTGAATTTTGCGGCCTTTGTCCATCCTTATGGCCATTTGCCCTCATTCAACGATTGCGCCCCAGAGGTAGCCAGTTCTCTCGAGGTCATTGAAGACAAGGCCTCGCTACTCGGTTTGTCTGCACTTCCACCCAAGCAAGCGGGTTCCAGTGGGTTCCGAAAATGGGCTTATCCGAATTGGACAGTTCTGATGGACCTGGGGCCTGTTGGCCCGAGCTATCAATCGGGCCATGCGCATGCCGACACTTTTAGTTTTGAGTTGTTCGATAAGCAGTTGGGTCCATTGATCGTTCACACGGGAACGAGTACCTATCAATCCAATGAACGGCGCCAGCACGAGCGCTCTACGGCGGCGCACAATACGGTCAGTTATGCAGGTGCCGATTCCTCTGAGGTCTGGGGCGGCTTTCGTACGGCCGGTCGGGCAGAGGTCGAATGGATCAGGGAAAAAGAGGATCTTCTGGTGGCGCAGCATGACGGCTTCAAAAGGCTTGGCGCAGTGCATCGGCGTACATTCCGTCGTTCGGATCTAGGGATCGAGATCAGTGACCAGATCCTGGGCGGTACCAAGAAGGCGCAGTCCTATTTGCATTTCCATCCAGATGTGGAACTCAAGTCTGTGGACAGCGGACTTATCCTGAACGACCGTTTCGAAATTCAATTCGAAAACTTTGAAAGCGCTGCCCTCGAATCCTACCTTCACGCCCAGAAATTCAACACATTGAAGCAGGCTCAAATGTGGACCGGAAGCTTTCGATCCCACGCGAGCATCATCATCAAGTCAACAACATGATCCAAAAAATAGACCTCATCGCTGGCGCCCGACCGAATTTCATGAAGATCGCCCCGATCATCGATGCCGTGAAAGGAACTTCAATGGAATTCCGATTGGTACATACCGGACAGCACTACGACAAAAACATGAGCGGTTCCTTCTTCGATCAGCTCGGGATTCCCGAACCTCATGTGAATCTGGGCGGAGGCGGCGGCACCCAGGCGGAGCAAACGGCCAGGATCATGGTGGGCTACGAGGCATTGCTTTTGAAGGAGCGCACGGACCTCTGCCTTGTGGTCGGAGATGTGACCAGCACTTTGGCCTGTTCCATCGCGGCAAAGAAGCTGAACATTCCCGTCGCTCATGTAGAGGCAGGTATTCGTTCAGGCGATCGGAGCATGCCAGAAGAGATCAACCGAATGGTGACGGACAGCATTTCGGACTACTTTTTCACGACCACGGAGTGGGCCGGGGATCAACTTCGCAGAACAGGGGTAGCGGAAGAGCAGATCTTCTTTGTCGGAAATACCATGATCGACACCTTGTTGAAACACCGTCCAAAATTCATTCAGCCAGCATGCTGGAAGGCCTGCGGACTTGAGCAAGGCAACTACATGGTCATGACCTTGCACCGGCCGGCCAATGTGGATGGTGAAGCGCAATTCAAGGCGCTCCTGGACAAGATCATTGATGAAAGTGGCGATCTGAATATCGTATTCCCCGTCCATCCCAGAACGAGAAAGACCCTTGAGCAATTGGGTGTCGCCAGCGATCGTCTCCACCTACTGGATCCTTTGAGTTATCTGGAATTCAACTATCTAGTGGAACGTGCACGGGTGGTGGTGACCGATTCGGGAGGCATCACGGAGGAGACCACGGTCATGGGTGTTCCCTGCATCACCTTGAGGGACAATACCGAAAGGCCGGAGACGGTCGAACTGGGCACCAATGAACTGATCGGAACCGATCCTGAAGCGATCGCTCCGGCCATGCGCCGACTCTTTTCAGGAGCATGGAAAAAGGGGTCGATTCCGCCCCTGTGGGATGGGAAAACAGCTCACCGGATCGTGGCGCATATCAGCCAATTGTGAGTTCAGGACGCATCCTTTTTCTCGTTTCCAACTTTTATCCGGATATGGGTGCAGGCTCTTTTCGGAATACGCCTTTGGCGCGTGAATTGGCTGCGCGATATTCAGGCAGGGTCGATGTGGTGACCACGCTTCCGAGCCGCTACAAGAGCTACAGTCAGGAGGCCAAGCAGCAGGAGGTCATGGATGGCCTGCATATTCACAGATGCAAAGTGCCAGCGCATTCGGGGGGCATGCTGGACACTCTTCGGACCTACTGGACCTATTTCAAAACAGCGCGTTCCCTCAGCAAAGGCCATTCCTATGACTTGGTGTACGCCTCTTCGTCCAAGCTTCTCACAGCGTTTCTCGGAGCGACCATAGCGCGAAGGGCCAAGTCGCCTCTGTACATCGATATCCGCGACATCTTCGTAGAGTCGATAGGCGATGTCATGGAAGGAAATAAGCTGAAGGCGGCGGTCTTCCAGTGGCTTGTTCTGCCTTTCATCCGGCAGATGGAGCGTTACACGTTTAGAACGGCTGTCCATGTGAACCTGGTCTCGGGTGGATTCCGATCCTACTTTGAGTTTGCCCAGCAGGCAGGAGACCGGGTGAAGATCCGCTTGATCGGCGATGGCAGCACCAAACAGGCTTTGCTAGAGAAGATCCAAAAGAGATCTTTGCGCAATGTGGAGGTTCTTCCTCCCGTGGGGCGCGATGCACTCATAAAGGCCTATAAGGAAGCAGATATCCTATTTGTCCATCTGAACGATCTGGATGCCTTCAAAAGGGTGCTTCCTTCCAAGATCTTTGAATACGGTGCACTGAACAAGCGCGTACTGGCTGGAGTTGGCGGATACTGCGCGGAGTTGTTGAAAGCAGATATGGATCATATGCAGCTTTTTCCGCCTTGTGATGCAAATGCCATGTACGAAGCCTTTGAAAGATTGGTCGCGGATACCGATCGGATCGATCGCAAGGAATTCATCCGCAAATACAGACGAAAGACGATCACTGAGCAGCTGGCTGCTGAGGTACTGAGCCATGCGCGAGGAGAAGGGAACAAACACGACCAATAGTCGGGATCTCTCTTAATTTAGACTGTACTATCCTTCAAATGAGTGCGCAATATTTACTTGGTTCGGGCGATCTGGCCCGGGAGATCATCGCTGGATTCTTTCCTGCCGGTACGCTCAATGGAGTGTTCGACGATCAGGACCAGGAGGGAATGGATCAATATGAGTTGCCTTATTTGGGCCCAGTGGATGCAGCGACAGAAATAGATGGTGCATTCTATCTGGCGGTTGGATCTCCGCAGATCCGAAGAAAATTCCACGACCAATTGAGTGGGAATGCAGGCGCCTTATGGCCGGTCATGCTTCATTCAACGGCGGTGCTCTATGAGCCTGCGTCCATTGCCATGGAGGCTGGCTGCCTGGTCTCAGCGGTTTGTGTCCTGACGCGAAACATCCAACTGGAGAAAGGGGTGTTCATCAACCTGAATGCGACCATCGGACACGATGTGCAGATCGGTGCATTCTCGTCCCTTATGCCCAGCGTGAATATCTCGGGCAGGGTGCAGATCGGCAGAGAGGTGTACATCGGTTCCGGAGCCACGCTGCTGCAGGGCATCCGAATTGGCGATGGAGCAGTCATTGGCGCCGGTGCGGTGGTGACAAAAGATGTGGCGGCTGGAGAGATCGTTGTGGGCGTTCCTGCGCGTCCTTTGCGCAGAAGTTAGGGTTCTTAGTTGCGCTGGACGCGGAAGATCCGATCTTGGGCCCCCTCAGTGCTTACTTTCAGTAAATAGAGTCCATGACCCAGGCGGGAAGTCGGAATGGAAACCTCTGAGCTGCCCGTATGCAGGGTCAATTCACCCTGTTCCAGACCTTGTCCCGTAGCAGAGATCCACTCGTATCTGATCGTATTGTCCATTCCCTGAGCATCGCTCCATTGCAGGGTCAGTTCGTCTGCGTCACCGACCGGATTGGGGTAGATCCGGAATGCATTATGCGTGGTGTGCTCTTCCCTCATCATTTAAGTTTCTTTGAGTTTCACAATTATTAACATCAAAGTTAGAAGGATCCCCTCCTCCTGGGGCATAAGCATGACGAATAAATA
>RFXV01000016.1 GCA_009921445.1 Flavobacteriia bacterium | reverse complement strand
GATGCCGCCTATATATTCATGGCCGATCAAAGCCCACAAAAGAAGCGCATCAAATACCGCACACGCTTTTTCGGTATGGATACACCAGTACATTTAGGCGTGGAGAACCTATCAAAAAAGATGGACCTGAGCGTGGTATTCATCTATGCAAAGCGTGTATCGCGCGGTCACTACAGCCTCAAAGCCCGATTATTGACCGATCGCCCCATGGAACTTCCCGATCACGAGATCACCGACACCCATGTGCGCTGGCTGGAAGAGGAGATCCGGGAAGAACCGGCACATTGGCTGTGGTCGCACAGACGCTGGAAACACCGAACCATCGAAAATGGATAAGGAAAAGGTCGCGGTCGCCATATTGAACTACAACGGGAAGCACTGGCTGGAAAAGTTCTTACCCAACGTATTGGCGCACAGCTGTTCCCATGCACAGGTATACGTGATCGACAATGCCTCCACGGATGATTCGGTGGATCTGCTCAACCGATCCTTTCCCGATGTGCGGCAGATCCTGAACACCGAGAATGAGGGCTATACGGGCGGATACAATGCGGGGATGGCACAGTTGGATGAGGAGATCGTTGTCTTGCTGAATTCGGATGTGGAAGTGAGTGAAAACTGGCTGCAGCCCATCGTGGATGCTTTTGAAGGTGATGAGCAGTTGGCCGCCGTCCAGCCCAAGATCCTGGACCACAAGAAGCGTGAACGCTTCGAATATGCAGGCGGTGCTGGTGGATTCATCGATGTTCTGGGCTACCCCTTTTGTCGCGGCCGGATCTTTCAGGAACTCGAAGAAGATCATGGACAATACGACGACACCCAGCCGATCTTTTGGGCCAGTGGCGCCTGTTTAGCCGTGCGCAGGTCGTTCTTTTTAGCAGCCGGACAACTGGATCCGATCTTCTTTGCCCATTTCGAGGAGATCGATCTCTGCTGGCGGTTTCACCGAATGGGGCATCGTGTCGGTTATGTGAGCTCTTCTGTGGTCTACCACGTGGGCGGCGGCACCTTAAGCAATCTCGATCCGAGGAAGACCTATCTGAACTTCCGAAACAACCTCTTTGTGCTCTTCAAGAACCTGCCAGGCGCTCAGCTCTTTTCTGTCATTCTCAAAAGGATGCTGTTGGATGGAGCAGCAGGCGTCCTTTTCCTGTTGCAGGGAAAACCCAGGCACACCTGGGCAGTGGTGCAGGCACATGGCAGTTTTTACCGCCGATGGAGCGCACTCCGGGAAAGACGAAAAGCCATGCGGCAGCTCCCGGCCGAATGGCCCCTTGGGCAAGTTTATAAGGGGTCGGTTTCGGCGGATTTCTTCATTAGGGGCCGACGGCGCTTCTCCGATCTACCTGCTACAGATTTTCATTCCCGTCCATGAGCAGGCAGGCTTCCGCTGCCAGCCGGTAGCTGTTCATTCCAAATCCGGTGATGCTCCCCACACAATGCGGACCGATCAGCGACCTGTGCCGCACCTTTTCACGCGCCCAGATATTGCTGATGTGCACTTCGATCGTCTTGGCCGGAACTGCGCGCACAGCATCTGCCAGACTCACTGAGGTATGGGTGTACCCACCAGCATTGAGCAGGATATAATCCATTGTAAATCCAGCGCGTTGGATCTCGTTGATCAACTCTCCCTCCACATTGCTCTGAAACCAGCTCCATTCCGCCGATGGAAAGGCCGAGCGCAGTTCTTCAAAAACCTCCTCGAAGGTGGCCGATCCATAGATCTCGGTCTCTCGTTTTCCCAACAAATTCAGATTGGGTCCGTTGATGATGTGTAGGTGCATAAAACTGTTGGATAAAGGCTTGAAGATTGCTCTGCTCAAGGCTTGATCGATTCACTATTTTTGCGCTGCCCCCGAAAGTACACCCTATGGAATTGACAAATGCGCTGAAAGACGATCCAAAACACACGGAGTTCAAGCGCATCGTGCTGGAAGACTACCGGATCGCTACGGAGAGCCGTGAGGCCAGCTTGCTTGGAAGAAGAGAAGTTCTTACCGGTAAAGCCAAGTTTGGCATTTTTGGCGACGGCAAGGAGGTCGCACAGATCGCCTGGGCCAAAGTCTTTCGCGATGGCGACTTTCGGTCCGGCTACTACCGGGACCAGACCTTTATGATGGCCATCGGTCAGTTGAGCGTACAGGAATTCTTTGCCAGTCTGTATGCGGATACCGATCACCGCAACGAACCGGCCAGTGCAGGTCGGCAAATGAACGGACACTTTGCCACGCAGAGTCTGAATGAAAAGGGCGAGTGGAAAACCCTGAGTGCCCAGAAGAATTCCTCAGCCGACCTCTCCCCTACTGCGGCACAAATGCCCAGACTGCTCGGCCTGGCGCAGGCTTCCAAGGTCTACCGCGAGCACCCGGCTGCCGATACAGACGGGCAATTCTCCAGACAGGGACAAGAGATCGCCTGGGGAACCATTGGCAATGCCTCCACTTCAGAAGGTCTCTTTTTTGAGACGATCAATGCGGCGGGCGTGCTTCAGGTTCCAATGGTGATCTCCGTATGGGACGACGACTACGGGATATCTGTGCATGCCCGTTACCAAACGACCAAGGAGAACATCAGCAAGCTTCTGAAAGGACTGCAGCGGGATGACGAGGATCCGGGCTATGAACTTTTGCAGGCCAAGGGCTGGGACTATGCGGGTCTGATCAGCACCTACGAAGAGGCTGAAAAGATCGCTCGGGAGAAACACATTCCCGTACTCATTCACGTACGAGAGATGACCCAGCCTCAGGGACATTCCACATCGGGATCGCATGAGCGTTACAAAGATGCCGACCGACTGAAATGGGAATCGGAGTTTGATTGTCTGCGCAAAATGCGTGAGTGGATCGAAGGCAACGCCCTGGCCACAGCTGAGGAACTCAACGCGCTGGAGAAAGAAGCCAAGTCTTCCGTGCGGAAGGCCAAGTCTGCTGCATGGTCCGCCTACCTGCAGCCCATACTTGAAGAAAAGGATTCGGCTTTGGCACTGCTCGAACAAATGGACCTTGACGCAGCATTCCAGGGTGAATTGCAGGAATTGAAGGCTTCGAAAGAACCCATGAGGCGCGACGTACTGAGCCTCTGCAGGCGGGCATTGCATGCCACAAATGGACAGGAAGATGCCCATCGCAGAGAACTCAGAGAATGGATAGAACAGCAGATGAACCTGAACCACGAACGGTACTCCAGCCATCTGCACAGCGAAGGAAGCCTAAGTGCCCTACAGATCGTAAACGTCGAACCGGAATATTCAGAAACCTCTGCCTCTGTCGATGCGCGGATCATTCTTCGGGAGAACTTTGACCGACTGCTTACCGAGCGCCCTGAAGTGCTCATCTTCGGTGAAGATTCCGGGAAGATCGGCGATGTGAATCAGGGTCTGGAGGGACTGCAGGAAAAACACGGAGAATTGCGCGTCTGCGACACCGGCATCCGGGAGGCGAGCATCATCGGGCAGGGCATTGGCATGTCCATGCGCGGTCTTCGACCGATCGCAGAGATCCAGTACCTCGATTACCTGCTCTATGCGCTGCAGATCATCAGCGACGATCTGGCCACCGTACAGTACCGGACAAAGGGAAGACAGAAGGCGCCGATGATCATCCGCACACGCGGACACCGGCTTGAAGGCATCTGGCACAGCGGCTCACCAATGGGCGGAGTGATCCATTTGCTGCGCGGTGTGCATGTGCTCGTGCCCCGCGATATGACACGGGCTGCCGGATTTTACAACACCTTGATGGACAGCGATGAACCCGGATTGATCGTCGAATGCCTCAACGGCTACCGACTCAAGGAAAGAATGCCGGACAACCTGTCTGAAATTCGGACGGCCATTGGCCAGGTAGAATGCATTCGAGCGGGCCGTGATGTGACCGTGGTCACCTATGGATCCAACTGCCGCATCGCCATGGAAGCAGCAGAAGCGCTGAGCCAAATGAATATCGAAGTTGAATTGATCGATGTACAGAGCCTCTTGCCCTTCGACACCGCAGGAGAGATCAGCGAGCGGCTCAAAAAGACCAACCGGGTGGTCTTCATGGACGAAGACGTTCCCGGCGGCGCTTCGGCCTACATGATGCAGCAAGTCTTGGAAGTCCAATCTGGCTACCTTCATCTGGACAGCGCTCCGAGAACGCTTTGTTCCAAAGCACACCGGCCGGCGTACGGATCGGATGGCGACTACTTCTCCAAGCCCTCGGCCGAAGACCTCGTGGAGCTTTGTATGGGTATGATGCACGAGGCAGACCCGGCCACTTATCCGCTCTAGAGGTGATGCACCGCAATCTGGTCGCTGGACTTCTGGAGGCGCTTGAGTGGAGCTTCGGGAAGGATGTATACATCGATAAGGTACTCGAACAGCTCTTCCGCAAGAATCGGCGCTGGGGAAAGAGGGACAGGGCGTTCATTTCTGAGCACGCCTACACCATTGTACGGAACTGGCGCTTGCTTTGGCACCTCACAGGAATGGCCCCCAGCCTTAAGCGCAAAGACCTTTGGAAACTGTTCGCACGCTACGTTCAATGGAAGGGTCTGCCCCTCCCCGCTTGGAAGGAATTCGAAGGTCTAGAGACCTGGAGTCCGCCGATTATGAAAGATCAGCCGGTGGAACTTCGGGAAAGTTATCCGGACTGGCTGGCCGATCGGGCACAACAAGAACTCGGAAAAGACTGGATGGCATTGGCCAAAGCCCTCAATGAGCCCGCCCAAATGGTGGGACGAACCAATACCCTGCGAATAGAGCGCGCCGAACTCCTGCAGCGGCTCAAGGAAGAAGGCGCAGATGTGCTTCCCTGGGAGGAGAATGAAACCGGTTTGCTCTTCAAGGAGCGTATTTCAGTTGCTCGGCTGAATTCATTTTCGGAAGGGCTTTTTGAGATCCAGGATGGCGGCTCCCAACAGATCGCTCCATTGCTTCAGGTGGAAGCGGGTATGCGCGTCATCGATGCCTGTGCAGGTGCCGGGGGAAAATCACTTCATCTGGCGGCTCTGATGAAAAACAAGGGCCAGATCCAAGCCATGGATGTGGACGAACGAAAGCTTCAAGAGCTGCAAAAAAGAGCGAACCAGCAGGGAGTGGACATCATCGATTGTCAGGTGATCAGCGGCACTGCCCTGCGATCCCTGGAAGGATGGGCGGATCGGCTGCTTCTAGATGTGCCTTGCAGCGGAACAGGTGTCATCAAGCGAAAGCCCGATACCAAATGGAAGCTCAAACCCGAATACCTGGACAACATTCTGTCGACCCAATCCGAGATCCTTGACACCTACAGCAGCATGCTTCGTCCAGGCGGACTGATGGTCTATGCCACCTGCAGCATTCTCCCATCAGAGAACGAAGAACAGGTCGCTTCATTTCTTCAGAAACGTCCCGAATTTGAATCGATCCAGCAGGAACGCATTCTTCCCCGACAGGGATCGGACGGTTATTTTGCAACACTGATCCGAAGATCATGAAAAACACAGCCGGTACAGAAGATGCATCCTTGCACGATGAACTCGAGCAGCGCAGCTCCATCGACCTGTTGCAACGGATCAATCAGGAAGATCAAAAGATCGCTCAATTGGTGGCAGATGCCCTACCCGCCATTGAGGCTGTCGTGGACGCTGCACACCACGCACTCTCTCAAGGCGGTCGGCTTTTCTACATGGGCGCGGGAACCTCAGGCAGACTGGGCATCCTGGACGCCAGTGAGTGTCCGCCTACATTCGGTGTTCCGCCCGACTGGGTGATCGGACTGATCGCAGGAGGCGACACAGCCATTCGCCATGCAGTGGAAGGAGCCGAAGATGATACGGATCAAGGCTTTATGGATCTATTGGATGCGGGTGCATCCACGGGTGATGTCGTTGTGGGCATCTCCTCATCGGGCACCACCCCTTATGTGCTCGGTGCCCTGCGCAAAGCCAGACAACACGGGTTGATCACAGCGGGCATTGCGTGCAATAATGCCGCTCCGCTCTCTGATGAGGTCGATCATCCGATCGAAATATGTACCGGACCTGAATTCGTTACCGGCAGCACGCGAATGAAGGCCGGCACTGCGACCAAAATGGTCTTGAATATGATCAGTACTTCCTGTATGATCAAACTGGGCCGCGTCAAGGGAAACAAGATGGTGGACATGCAATTGTCCAATGCCAAGCTCATTCGCAGGGGAACGCGGATGATCTGTCAGCTGCTGGGCTGGGACGAACAAAGTGCCCGCGAAGCCCTTTTATCTCATGGAAGCGTACGAAGCGTATTGGATGCACACAGGGACAAATAAAGAGTTGTTGGTCAAAGGCCTGTACCAGCTCGCCTTTTCCCTGCCTTTCATTTTTGCCGGGCCGAGTTTGTACTTCTCGCTCGGTGTTCGGGATTGGAACGACGGGCGCTATCTGTGGACATTCGTTTCCATTGTGCTGATGCTCCTCGCCGGCTTTCTCTTCGTTCGTGGCATTCGAATGTCAATGCGTGCATTCTTTGGCAGTAAGCCCTAAATTCATCGGGCGCAAACCAAGCCCATGGCGTTTCGGATCAAATTCTTGCATCGGGACAATCGCTATCTGATCCTGTTGCTTTCCCTGATGGCGACGGTCACGCTGCCCGCCTTCTCTTTGCTGATCGCCGGGGATGATATTTCCGACTTCATTTTTGCCACCTGCTTTACGGGGATCGTACTGGCCGGATTCATTTGGACGGCCTCCGAGAGCAAACTCCAACGCATCATAGGTACGCCCCTCGGACTTTTGGCGCTCGTCGGACTCTGGATCAAGACCATACTGACCGACGATACCACCTTGGAGATCGCAGACACCGTTCTCTCGCTTTGCTTCTTCAACTTTCTGGCTTTCACCCTTCTGAGAAACATTTTCCGTTCGAAAGAAGTGAACCTGGGCATCATTTTCGGCTCCGTAGCCGGTTATGTGACCATCGGCATTCTTGGCGGGCTATGGATGAATCTGGTGGACCTGTTGCAGCCGTATTCCTTTCATCCCGAAATGGCCAAGCTGAACAGCTACGACTATTTCTATTTCAGTTTCGTGACCATGACCACAGTGGGCTTTGGCGATATTCTGCCTCAAAGTCCGCCGGCCAAATCGGTGATCATTTTCCTGAGCCTGATCGGACAGCTGTACCTGACCATACTCGTCGCCGTACTGGTCGGTCAGTTCCTGGCCAAGCGACAGGATCAGTCAGAATGAAGCAAAAGGGTCACTCGATGATCAATCGATGGCTGCTCATTCGCTCACCGCCTTTGTAGACCTCCAGCAAATAGATCCCTCTGGCCCCATCAAAACGGAAGGAACGACGGCTCCTGCCATCGGGCTTGAGGATGATCTCCGAATACAACCGACCCCGAGCATCCAGCACCCGAAGGCGATCTTCCGCACCGGTGAGGCCATCTAAGAACAATTGTCCATCCACGGAGGGCACGGGAAACAATTCAATCTGTGGAGAATTTCCTTCAGAAACCTGAAAGTCTGGCGGATACATCAAGATCGTATCGTTCTCCACCCAACCCGCATTGAGATTCACACTGACAAAGGAGGTATCGTAGCCCTGCAGATAGGCCGCAGCATTCAAATTGGTGGGCAGACTGCCCCATTTCACTTTTCCGCTCAGATCCGATGTGAGCCGAAGACCGGCTGCGGCATCAGAAACAGATACACCCGCAAGAGCTGCGCCCGAGACTGCATCCAAAAAGATCGCCCGCCAATAACCCGCTCTCGGATAGTCCGTATCCAAAAGGAAGAGCCCCTCCTCCCGATCGGTGACAGCCATGCGACCCGAAGGGAAGTATGGATACGCCCCCCAGGCCCCGTCAAAATTGCCAGTTCCACTGAATGGTGATGTGTCGTAGTAGCCTGTTTCCACCAGAATATCGGGTTGGTGTGCATCCACTATCTGAACACCAGATGTATAGAAGCTATTCACCAAGAACCCGCCATAGACATGCGCATTGTGCGGTGGTGCGATGGAGTCGATGCCCGAACGGATGCGGTCGAGTTCTCTGATGTTCCCCAGATCGGAAACATCATAGGCCGTCACGTACGCACCCGCCACTTCATCTGTAGTGAACAGGGTCCGGTTGTCGTCCGATATCCAAGAATTATGGGTGAATTGACTGCTTGTCGGGGCACTCGCCTGGGTCAATGGAGCTGTTTTGTCTGAAACATCGATCACATAGAACTGTCCGTCATACACGGCACTGCCCCACAAAGTATCACCACGGGCCATCCCATCGTGCAGATAATGTTCACTCCAAGTGCTCAGGTATTGCGGGTTTTCTGGATCACTGGCCACATCATACAGGATGCATACCCCCGATTGCGGATTGTTGCTGCCAAAAAGGTACATGACGCCTTGCTCGTCTATGTAGAGGTTGTGGGCCGTCTGCATGGAATCCATACAACCGCTGCCCTTTCCCAGGGTCACATTCACAGCGCCGCTGGCCAGTGCATTTTTAATGAGCTGTCCGTCTGCCTGACTGATCATTACCGAAGGAATGCCAATGGAACCCGTCGCCCCACCCATCGCAAATATTTGCCCTGGTTGGTTGTTCACGATCACAGCTGCCACAGCACCGGCATTCTGCGCCTCTTGAACCTTGGTGACAAAGGTGCACGTGCCGCGATCGATGAGTGCGATCCTGCCATTGATCGCTCCGGCATTGATGAAAGGTTCGCATCCGTCATTCACCGGGGCTGTGTTGTCCACCGCAAGAACGAGGTCCGATGTAATGGATACCGACGTCAGTGCCGGACCGAATGAAGCCGGTACAGCCGAATACGGGCCAGAGATTCCGGAAGGTGCGATGACCTGTAAAGAGGCACCGCCGCCGCAATTCGGATCAAAGAAAGCCGGAAACTGATAGCTGTATTCAGGAGTCTTTCCATGCTCTATACTGTCCAGATCGATGATCAGCAGTCCATTGTTGGGCAATGTGGGCAGAATTGGATTGTCGTGGGTCACATAAGCGTAGTGGCCCCAGGTCTTCAGGTCACGCCAGGTCGAATTCACTCCAGGGATCCGAATGATCTCATTCAAAGCAGGAGCCTGGCTGATGTCTACAATGCTCACCCCATTGGTGAGGCCGACCAATGCGTATTCAGAACCATCTGGGGCGGTGTAGCCCCACACATCATTGGTGCTGGAACCCGGATAGACAAACTGGCCGAGCTTCTGTATGTTGAGGCTGTCCTGAGCCCATAATCCAAAAGACCAAAACGCAAGCAGCAGGAGAAAATTCGTTCGTTTCATCATATGCACTTAAGACGCTAAAAGAACAGCCGTCGTTGGCCTATAGTTCCATACTGATCTGTGCATCTTCATCGGATGGATCAGCTGACCCTTCCAACACTGTTGAGGCTTCGTCTGCTTTTGCGGACTCTTGTACCAAATCATGAAGAATGACCTCTTTGACGGGGTATGTGCTCAGTTGCTTGCCCTTGGCCTTGATGCCCTTCACAGAAATGAAGGAATCGTCCGAGAGAATGCGTTCATTGGGCCGTGCATCTTTCCCCCGTTCTTTTCTAAAGACGAGCTCCAATTCAACGGGCTTGTTGGTCACTGCGACAAGCTGCATTTCAGCTTCCTCGGGGATTAAGGCCTCCGCCTTCTTGATGGCCTCTGCCCGGAATCGCTTTAAATAGTGTCGGTTCTTCTTATTGTCCAGATAGACAAGTGAATACACATCTTCTTCTGAACACTTTTTGAGTAAAAGAACACCCTCTTCCAGACGATTGGAAAGATCGAAACTGATCAGCCGGTATTGCCCATTTTGAGCGATCTCAACGATCTGATCTTCGCCTTTGAAACTGCCCACGAATGCACCCCGCTCTTCGTCGTTGAGGCGGTTGACTGCAGGATCGTACCAGATCTTACGCGCACCCAAGGTGCTCACGCCTTCCTGCTTGAGCTCGATCTTTTTGATCGGATAGCGGGACACAATATTCCCTTTGGCAGAGCGCCCTTTGATGGCGATCTCCGAAAAATCCGCATCGTACTTCAGTTTTTTGAGCTTCTGCAGGGCCCTCAAATGAATGGTGACCACCTCTGCTTCCCCGTTGGGGTTGGAGGTAAAATAAAGCACTTTGGACTTTGCGTGGTCCGAGGCCACTGGGTATTCCCTTCCCCGGGTGACACCGCCCGGCTGGAACCTTTTGATGAATGCCCTTGAACTCCCACCATCCCAATAGATCATATTGTAGACTGTGCGGTCGTTCCCCTTGACGAATACTTCGGCATGCAGGATATCCTTTCCTACAAAGGTCTTCTGCTCGACCTTGGTGACGAGCATCTTGCCATCCTTCCGAAAGACGACCACATCATCCATATCGGAACACTCGAAGAGGAATTCATCCTTCTTCATGCCTGTTCCAATGAAGCCTTCCTCGCGGTTCATGTAGAGCTTGACATTCGCCAGGGCCACACGGGTCGCCTGGATGTCGTCGAAGGCCCTGAGCTCGGTTTTCCGCTCCCGACCCGATCCGTATTTCTTCTTGAGCGCCTTGAACCACTGAACGGCATAATCGACCAGATGCGCCAGATGGTTCTTCACCTCTTCCATATCTCCTTCAAGGCGCAGGATGTGCTGTTCGGCCTTGTCGGAATCGAATTTGGTGATTCGTTTGATCCGGATTTCCGTCAGGCGTACAATGTCCTCGTCCGTAACTTCCCTCAATAAGTCGCCGATGAAGGGCTCAAGCCCTTTTCTGATGGTCGCGATCACCTCTTCCCAGGATTCGCACTCTTCAATGTCCCGATAAATGCGTTCGCGAATGAAGATGCGCTCCAAACTGGCAAAATGCCATTGTTCCTGAAGTTCGCCCAGATTGTATTCAAGCTCCTGCCGCAATACTTCGAGGGTGTGCTCGGTATTCTGTTTGAGCAGATCGCTCACCCCAATGAATACGGGGGTGTCCTCATGGACCACACAGGCCAAAGGCGAAATGGACACCTCGCAATCGGTGAAGGCATACAGCGCATCGATGCTCTTGTCTAACGATACACCAGAGGGCAGATGAATGAGGATCTCGACCTGTCGCGCCGTATTGTCTTCGATCTTCTTGATCTTGATCTTCCCCTTGTCATTGGCCTTAAGCACAGAATCGATCAGACTTCCAGTGGTCGTGCTGAAAGGGATCTCGGTAATGCGGAGCATGCGGTTACCAGCGTCCTCGATCCGGGCGCGCACCCGGACCTTGCCTCCTTTCATTCCATCGTTGTACTGCGAAACGTCCGCCATTCCGCCCGTGGGGAAATCTGGGGACAACTGGAATCGCTTGCCTTTGAGAATGGCGATGGATGCGTCGATCAGTTCGTTGAAATTGTGTGGCAAGATGCGAGTGGACAGGCCAACGGCGATCCCCTCCACTCCCTGTGCAAGCAGCAGGGGAAAGCGAACAGGAAACTGAACCGGCTCTTTGCTTCGCCCGTCGTACGAAGACTGCCACTCTGTGATCTTGGGCTGATAGATGACCTCCCGTGCAAATGGGGTCAGGCGCGCCTCTATGTACCGTGGGGCTGCAGCTGAATCACCTGTGAGAATATTCCCCCAGTTCCCCTGACAATCCACCAGAAGATCTTTCTGTCCGATCTGGACCAGGGCGTCTCCGATGGATGCATCGCCATGCGGATGGAACTTCATCGTATGACCGATCAGGTTGGCCACCTTGTGGTAGCGTCCATCGTGCAGATCGTCCATGGAATGCAGCAAGCGCCGCTGAACAGGCTTGAGCCCGTCAAGCAGTGCAGGTACCGCACGTTCGAGGATCACATAGGAGGCATAGTCCAGGAAATAGTCCTGATACATGCCGGAGACACGCGTGATGCGGGATGTACTTAGCCCACTTTCTTCCAAAGGACAGATCGTTTGGACATGGTCTCCTCAGAGACTTCAGGGCTTTTCGGATCGCGTTCTTTCGAACTGGATTCATGGACATGCAAAACTGCACGAAGCTTGCCCATCGTTTTCTTTCGTTGTTCTGAATTCAGGCGGGAAACATTGAACTTCAGACTACGCTCCTCACCCTCGTAGAGGTAGTCAAGGCAGAGAAAACGCAGAAAGAGCCATTTCTTCATGTAGACATACCGAAGCTCAAAAGACGGTACCATTTGCTGCATCTCGAACCAGCCTGGACGATCACGCCGAAGGAACTTGAACCAGCGATTCTCGAGCAACACCACTTCATCATTGATCTCCAATGCAACAAAGAAGGGACCTTTCATCAAGTGAAAGAGTGCGAGCGCTCCAAGCAGAAGCAACAAATAAGTATCCCACAAAGACCAGACAGCGATGAACTGAGGCCACAGGGTCTCAGATACAAATTGAAGCATTGAAATCAACTGGGCTTTCAAACCGCTAAGGATCTTGAGTGTCCAACTGCTCTCCCGTAGGCTCCCTTCAAATGTCGCCTTGCTCAGGTCATAGAACAGAACCAATGAAATGAGAGAAAGGCCTATTCGAATGCTCTTTCCGTAGGTTCGATCGTTACTGATCCTCATTGTCCGCTCCTTCTTTTTCTCTTTTCAGTACTCTTCTAAGGGAACGCTCAATGTCACGCACCTCTGCCTTGCGCATGTATGAAATGGGGAATTTGGTTTTCTTGGGCGTTCCTTCCTTGCTGTCGATGCTCACGATCAAGATCTTGCGAAAAGGATAGGACTTGATCCGAAAGCTGCGCAGTTTTCGTTTTGGAAATTCCGAGTGCTTTGAGAAGGATTTACTGAATCCCGCGAGAAAAGGCTCTTTTGCGCTGAGGATGAGCACCTCTCCATCCGAGTCGAACTCAAATACAGGAAGACCTCTGTACCATAGGACCACACCAAGGATCATGATGAATGGACTCACCAATGGCAGGTCTCCAAAGGAGCCATCGAGGCCCGCTCGAACCAAGTCGAACAACACTGTCAAGATCAGCAACAAGTAATAGAACTTGAAAAAAGAATATCGCTGTTTATTGTGCAATCTCATGTTGCTTCTTCAATTGGGTCCTTTTCCACCCTGAGGTTCTGGATGATGAATTGCTGCCGATCCGGAGTATTCTTACCCATATAAAAGGAGAGCAATGCATCGATCGTCTGATCCTTTCCCAAAAGTACGGGTTCCAATCGCATTTCAGACCCGATGAAATGCCCGAATTCTTCTGGTGATATTTCGCCCAATCCTTTGAATCTTGTGATCTCGGCCTTGTGCCCCAACTCCAGGATCGAAGCGCGTTTTTCCTCATCGGAATAACAATAGTCCGTTCTCGACTTATTCCTCACCCTAAAGAGCGGTGTCTGCAAGATGTAGAGATGCCCTTCTTTGACCAGCTCAGGGAAGAACTGCAAAAAGAAGGTGATCAGCAGAAGGCGAATATGCATCCCGTCCACATCGGCATCTGTGGCGATCACCACTTTGTTGTACCGCAGATTCTCCAGTCCCTCTTCAATGTTCAGGGCAGCCTGGAGCAAATTGAACTCTTCATTCTCGTAGACGATCTTCTTGCTCAATCCAAAGCTGTTGAGCGGCTTTCCCTTCAAACTGAAAACAGCCTGCGTATTGACATCCCTCGATTTGGTGATGGATCCTGAGGCCGAATCTCCTTCTGTAATGAAGATGGTGGTCTCCAATCGGCTGCCTGCCTTTTGATCGTTGTAATGCTGACGGCAATCACGCAGCTTCTTGTTGTGCAGACTCGCCTTCTTTGCACGCTCACGGGCCAGTTTCTGTATGCCCGCCAGCTCTTTCCGCTCCTTCTCTGCACGGAGGATCTTCTTTTGGATGATCTCCGCTACTTCTGCATTCCTGTGGAGGTAGTTGTCCAGCTTGGTCTTTAGAAAATCAAGGATATAGGAACGCACCGTACCCAGGTCCGGACCCATATCGTGAGACCCGAGCTTGGTCTTTGTCTGCGATTCAAAGACCGGTTCGATCACTTTGATGCTGATGGCACCAATGATGCTCTGCCGGATATCCGAAACATCGAAGTTCTTCTGGTAAAAATCCCTGAATGTCTTGACAATGGCTTCCCGGAAGGCCGTCTGGTGCGTCCCTCCCTGGGTGGTGTGCTGTCCGTTGACAAAGCTGTAGTACTGATCGCTTTGGGATTTTTCGGCATGCGTCAAGGCGATCTCAATATCCTCTCCGCGCAAATGAATGGCCTCGTGCATAGTGGGCTGATCGATCTCATTGGCCAAGAGGTCCTTCAATCCATTCTCAGAATAGAACTTTTGTCCATTGAAAAGAATGGTAAGTCCCGGATTGAGGTACACATAGTTCCAGAGCATGCGCTCGACATACTCATCCACAAATTCATAATTGCGGAAGATCTCTCGGTCCGGAATAAATGAGATCTGCGTCCCTTTGCGCTTACTGCTGACCTCAACGGGCGCATCATTGGTCAGCTCACCGCGTTCGAATTCCGCTTTCTTCACTTCGCCTTCACGGACGGACTGGACCACGAAATAGTCGCTTAAGGCATTTACGGCCTTTGTCCCCACCCCATTCAATCCGACTGATTTCTTGAAAGCCTTGCTGTCGTACTTGGCTCCTGTATTGATGCGCGAAACACAATCCACCACCTTTCCCAGTGGAATACCCCTGCCATAATCGCGCACATTGACCTTGCCCTGCTGGATACTCACTTCTATGGTCTTTCCAACACCCATGACGAATTCATCGATGCTGTTATCGATAACCTCCTTCAGCAGTATGTAGATACCGTCGTCCGGAGCTGAGCCATCGCCCAACTTCCCGATGTACATACCGGGTCGCAGCCGAATGTGCTCCTTCCAGTCGAGCGACCGGATATTGCTTTCATCGTACGAGGCAGCGCTAGTTTTGGCCATGAACGCGCAAAGTATATCGATTCCGAATGATTTTATTCAGAAAGCGCGTACATTTTTTCACAGTTTTTCCTCGTCATCACCCGCTCGCTCCACTCCCCTGGACGACCGATTGCCCAAAGCCAGGATCCACTCATCCCAATAGGATCGAAACGTTCTGCCAGCAGATACGCTCAAGCATATGGCATTTTGCGCAATGACCTCAAGCATCTCAATGAAAAAAGCCCTGCCAGAGAGCGGGGCTTTTGTGAAGCTATTCGGGTGACTGATGGGGTTCGAACCCACGACCTCTGGAACCACAATCCAGCGCTCTAACCAACTGAGCTACAATCACCGTAAAAAGTGGGCGCAAATATACAATAAGGCCCCTCACATTTTCAGCTTGTAGATCGGAAGATAATGCCCGGGAGTGGTGGCTTAATTTTACTGCGTGTACAAAATGCTTCCTGGATTGGTGGTCGTTGCCCTACTCGCGCTGGCAGCAGAATGGTTGGATCGCTGGACCGGCATCCTTGGAACCGCCAGCTGGTGTATTCTTTTAGGCGCTTCACTGAGTCTTTGGCCCAAATCGATGAATGTGTTCAGGCCAGGAAGCAAATGGGCCGAAAAGTATTTCTTACAGGCGGCCATTGCACTCATGGGTCTTCAGATCTCACTCGGTCAGATAAGGGAAATGTGGCTCCCAGCCCTACTCTTCTTCGCAGTTGCGCTGTGTTTGATGCTGCTTACTTCTGTTCCATTGCCAAAAGCATTCGACGGTGTCGATCGAAAAACCAGATGGTTGCTGGCGGCCGGAGAATCGGTTTGCGGGTCCGCTGCCATCGCCGCTCTTTCTGGTCCGATGCGCGCAGCTTCTAAAGACGCTGCAGCGAGCATTTTGGTGGTGAACCTCTTGTCGACTCTTGGCCTGATACTGATTCCCGTGCTGCTTTCCTCTCTGGATTCATCTTCTATGGATTCAGCTTGGTGGACAGGCGGCTACCTGCAATCTGCAGGACACGCCTTGGCTGCAGGCTTTAGCATGGGGGAAGAAAGCGGACTTTGGGCAACTGCATTCAAAATGGAACGCATCCTCCTACTCGTTCCGCTTTTGTGGATGAGTCGAATGGCATTTTCAAACGAGAGGATACAGAATAAAAGACCTAACGTACTTCCTGCTTTCATTTGGATATTTCTGGCCGTTTTGTTCTTGAATCATTTTTGGCCGGTGCCCGAGCCATGGAAGGCCAGCTTTCACTTTGCCGACCAGAAACTCATCCATATGGCACTTTGTGCCATTGGCCTGAATATCGATCTGCGCTCCCTTTTCCGATCGGTGCCGCCTTTGCTTGGATTTGGGCTTCTGCTGACCGCAGTTCATCTGATCTTGCTCTTCTTCGGAAGACTTATTTGGACAGTCTATTGAAATGAAGATCCTACTATTGACACCATGGTTCCCAAACCCAGAAAATCCCAATCTGGGGAATTTCATTCTGCGTCAGTTCGAATTGATCGCGAAGCAGCATGATGTTTTTCTTCTGGCCTTCAGTGCGAACGGAACTGCGAGAAACAGTGTGTCCTGTGAATCCACAGAGAAATACGGATTCAAAGGCTGGCACATCACCCACCGAAGCAGGCAGGGCCCCATCAGCTGGCGCTATGCACGAGAAGGCCGGTCCCTTGGACTTTCCCTGCTGGAAAAAGAACAGTTCGTTCCCGATCTGGTGCATGGACAGATCGCTCATCAGATCGGAGACCTGCTTCACCGTATCAAGAAAAACCACTCGATCCCCATTTTATGTTCTGAACATTGGTCCGGCTATCTGCAGGAGCGCAATGAAAAACTTCGGCCCGCCGAACGCATACGAAAGCGACTGGCCATCCGATCGGTGGATGTATTGCTTCCGGTCACGACCCAACTGGGACAAGCCATGAATCGCTCGGGCTTTGGCACCCAAAAGATCCGTATTTGGCGCAATCCAGTGGATGATCGCCTCTTTACGCCCGGATCCAAAAAATCCTTTGACTTCATGCATCTCTCCGGCCTGGATGCCAACAAAAGACCACTGGAGATCCTGCGTGCTTTCCATCAGATCCTAGCGGACCATCCAAAAGCGCGATTGAGCATTGGCGGGGACGGACCTACCGATGCCCTGGCAAAGCTTCAACGGGAATTGGACATACCACCAGAAAATTTGGAGATCCATGGATCGATGAACTACGAAGAGGTCGCGGAGCGGATGAGATCGACTCGCTGTCTGGTGCAGTTCAGCCGATACGAGAATCTGCCATGCACCATAGGAGAGGCCCTGACAGCCGGCCTTTCGGTCATCTCCAGCGACGTTGGCGGGATCAGAGAATTGGTGAACCAAGAAAATGGCTTACTCATCCCAAGGGACGGCCATGCAGAGCTGACTCAGGCCATGAAGAGCTACATGAAAACACCGTTCTCTCCAAAGCCATTGGACCTCCTGTCACCCAAAAAACTGATGGACCAGATCGATGCCATCTACAAGGAGATCGGTTTGAAAAAAGTTCATCGACTTCAATGAGGAATTTTCATCATTTGACAAGTAAGATTTCTCTTTCAACACGTCTTTGGTCATCGGAAAACGAGTTAATTTGCCTAGAACCTAAGACAATGAACAATGAAAGGAGTTGTATTCACCGAATTCTTTGAACTCATAGAGGAACTGCACGACTATGAAATGGTCGATCGGGTCATTCAGGAATCCAATGTGGAATCCGGAGGGAACTATACCTCGATCGGGAGTTATGATTTCCAGGAGCTGGTCAAACTTCTGATCACCTACAGCAACATCAGCGGGAATTCGATCGATGAAGCGCTTCGTCTGTTCGGGCACAAATTGCTCAAAACCTTCCGCAGTGGCTACGCCGCATTTTTTGAGCCCTATGACAATGCGCGCGATTTTTTGAAAACCGTGGACAATTATATCCACGTGGAAGTCTACAAGCTTTATCCTGACGCCGAATTACCGAGCATCAGAGTGGAAGATGTGGACGATAATTCGTTTCGGTTGATCTATTCCTCATCAAGAGCATTGGGACATCTGGCATTTGGACTGATCGAAGCGACCTTCGAACTGTACAAGGAAGAGTACACCATTGAGATGAAAAGCACTTCTGAGAAAGGAGACGAGGTCACTTTCCTCTGCAAACGCATCTGATTGAGCCAACTCGACCTACTCAACCGAAGGATCGAACGGGAGATCCTGGCCCGCAAGACTGCCGAACGCATTCTTGAGGAAAAGGCCTTGGAGCTGCACCACAACAATGTGCAGCTCCAGGACCTGAATCGCGAGTTGGAAGAAAAGGTCAGGCAGCGAACTGAGGAGCTCGAATTAAGCCGTCAGGCCTATAAAGGCCTTGTTGAGAATGCGGGCGATGTCATTTACAACCTGGACAGGAATGGGTGTTTCACTTATGTAAATCCAGCGGGCCAAAAGATATTGGGCATTCCTGCCCACACGCTGCATGGAAAGCATTTCAGTGAGGTCCTGCACCCGGATAACCGAGAAGAGATCGTTCGCCTGCACCACCTGACTCTTCGCGCAAAGAAAGAGTTGATCAATCTCGAATTCCCTGTGACATCGCTGGATGGAAGAACCACCTGGCTGGGGCAAAAGCTCAATGTCCATTACGATGAGGCCGGTAAACTGGAGCACATTACGGGTGTGGCTCGGGATATCACAGAGATCAGGAACATTCAGGA
Organism: Flavobacteriia bacterium; assembly: GCA_009921445.1. Lineage (GTDB taxonomy): Bacteria > Bacteroidota > Bacteroidia > Flavobacteriales > Schleiferiaceae > RFXV01. The sequence continues at coordinate 2,529 of RFXV01000016.1, read as the reverse complement.
GCGGATCCGCAAAAGCGAGGAAAAGTATCGGGGCCTGATCGAAAATATGGAGCTCGGTCTATTGGAAGTGGATACGAATGATAAGATCGTCCGCTCCTATGACGGTTTCTGCCGAATGATGGGCTACGAACAAGAGGAATTGATCGGAAAAGATCCCAAAAGCCTGTTTCTGGACGAAGAGGATATCAGCTTCATGGAACAACAGGAGGCCGATCGCAAAAAGGGGCTTCACAATGTTTATGAAGTGCAGATGAAGCACAAGCAGGGCCACAAGGTCTGGATGCTCATCAGCGGTGCGCCTGTCATGAACGACTTAGGAGTGGTGACGGGAAGCATGGGCATCCATTACGACATTTCGGAGCAGAAAAAACTTGAGGCCGATCTGATCCGCGCCAAAAAAGAAGCGGACGATGCGCGGCAGGCCGAAAAGGAATTTCTGGCTCAAATGAGTCATGAGATCAGAACGCCGCTCAATGCCGTGATCGGCATGACCAATCTGCTCAGCGACACTCAACTGAATCCGGAGCAGGAAACCTATGTTCAGGATGTGAAGCACGCTGCTGATGTGCTGCACGGTCTGATCAGCGACATCCTCGACCTGTCCAAGATCGAAGCGGGGCAAATGGAACTCGCGCCGAGCTTGGTCAACATTCATCAAACGGTGGTCATGATGTGTCGCACGATGAAAGTGAAAGCGGAGGAAAACAGCAATCAACTGGACTACTTCATTGGTGACAAGGTTCCACAGTTGATGCGTTTGGATCGAAATATTTTGAATCAGGTGCTCCTGAACCTGATCGGAAATGCGATCAAGTTCACACATAAGGGCAAGATCACTCTCTATCTTGATACGCAGATCAAAGAAGACGGTGCATGCCTGCTTCAGGTAAAGATCGTGGATACTGGAATTGGTATCCCAGAGAGTAAGCTGCCCGATATCTTTGAGAAATTCAAGCAGGCAGATGGCAGGAACACTCACAAGAAATATGGGGGAACAGGCCTAGGATTGCCCATTTGCAAAAAGCTGGTCGAATTGCACGGAGGGAATATTCATGTGGAGAGTGAGACTGAAAAGGGAAGCACATTCCGCTTTGAACTCAAGGGCCAGCTGGCGGATAGGAATTCTAGTGGACAACTGAGTGCGGCGGATGGAACATCTGGAGCTTCCGTGGATTTCACCAAACTCAAATTCCTGATCGTGGAGGACACCTTCATGAATCAGCGCTACATCCAGAGCATCCTCAAACGCTGGTCTTCTGATTCTGAACTCGCCAACAACGGCAAAGAGGCAGTAGAACTCAGTGAAAATGAACGATTCGATCTGATCCTCATGGACATGCAGATGCCTGTGATGGATGGATATGAGGCCACCCGGGTCATTCGGGCCGATAAGACCAACCCCAATCACCGGGCCCCCATCATCGCTTTAACGGCTTCTGCCCTCTTGGACGACAGGCGAAAAGCACTTGCCGCCGGAATGGATGAACATCTGACCAAACCCTTCACACCCGATCAACTCAAAGCAGCGATCCAAACACAACTCTCAAGATCAGGCGAATCAAATCCTGCAGAAAGGGTACCTTTGCCACTCGCATTTAGAGTGACCAAAGTGAAGCAAGAGCACATCGATATGTACTTCGGCGGAGATATGGACTACGCGAAGGAGATGGTCCTTGAATTTCTCAGGAGCCTCCCGTCCGAAAGAGAAAATATAGGCCGGCTCATCCAGTCCAAGGACTCCACTGCCTTGAGCAACTGGCTGCACAGCATGTATCCGGTCGTCGCTATGCTCGGCGCACCCGAACTGTCCAAAGAGATCAAGACCAAGCAACTTACGGTCAATGAATCTGAATGGACGGATGACCTTGTTCTTTGGTCGGAACAGTTGGATATCGCGCTGTCAGATCTGGGCGACGAACTCGAAAAGTGGGTCGAAGGTCAGGTGGCCTGAGCAGGTCTGCACTCATGACCACATTAAGATCTATATCAGCCTCAGCAAAATGCTCCTGAGGCCACATCCCTGCGTACATTTGGCCCAAATTTTTACGCATGGAATTTTTTATTGATACGGCCAATCTCGATCAGATCAAAGAAGCTCAGGAGCTGGGTATTCTCGATGGGGTCACCACAAACCCCTCATTGATGGCCAAAGAAGGCATCACCGGCAAGGACCGCATCCGACAACACTATCTGGATATTTGTGAGGCAGTCGATGGCCCGGTCAGTGCTGAAGTCATCTCTACTGATTTCAATGGCATCGTGAAAGAGGGAGAAACGCTGGCCGATCTGCACCCCCAGATCGTAGTGAAGGTGCCCATGATCAAGGATGGTGTCAAGGCGCTGCGGTATTTCAGCGATCAAGGCATCCAAACGAATTGCACCCTGGTGTTCAGTGCAGGTCAGGCGTTGCTGGCCGCCAAAGCAGGCGCCACTTATGTCTCTCCTTTCATCGGTCGTTTGGATGATATTTCCACGGCAGGAATGGCATTGATCGAACAGATCCGCCTGATCTACGACAATTACGATTTT
>RFXV01000150.1 GCA_009921445.1 Flavobacteriia bacterium | reverse complement strand
GACCGCTATGTCTTCCACCTGCAGGGCTTCCAGTACGACATGATCACAAATGGGGATGTCTATGTGAATTCAGATCACGCCGGGATCGCCCCCATGACGGATACCGTCCGTATGACCGTTATCAATGACTTTAAGGCCACCTTCCCCGACCAGATGAATGAAACCTGGACACTCACAGAGGGAAGCACGGATACAACGATCACCTTTAGTGGCCAGTCCTTTGCAGGCTACTGGGCCGGTGCTCAGACCTACAGGGTGATCACACTGGACACCAATGAGCTCTTCATGTGCTATGTGGACGGGATCAATTCCAACCTGATGTGGTACATCCGCTTGCGACCCGAAGGCTATGTGAGCAACCCCGGACCTGGGCCCTCTCTCTACTCTTTGCCCTTGGACTTCGAATCAGTGGAACCCGAACTGACCACTTTTGGGGGCACGGGCACCGCATACATCGCGAATCCAGACATGAGCGGCATCAACACCAGTTCAAAGGTGCTCGAGATCACCCACGGCAACGAGAGCTGGGCCGGTTTCTTCGTGAATCTAGACGCCAAGCTGGACTTCTCTGCCAACAACTTCATCCGACTCAATATCTGGGCTCCGGATACAGGAACCTTCCGACTGAAGCTCGAGGATCAGGCCGATCCGAATAGCTTCATCGAAAAGGACATCTCCGTGACCACCGCCAACAGCTGGGTGGACGTTGAATGGGACATGACCGGAACACCTTCAGACTTCGATCGTCTGGTGCTCTTCCCTGGCTGGGGATTGACCACACCTGAAGTGTTCTACCTGGACAACGTTCGTCAGGAATAATTCCAAAAGGAACCGATCTTTTGAGGTGGATCAGAAATGGTCCACCTTTTTTTTGCCTTTGTCTGGATGGCTTCTGATCGCAAAGCATCGATCTTAGCAGAGACATCGGATCGATTTGACCAACGCGAGCGCACACATACCCTACTTGAAGAATGGGATCATCATCCTCTTCCCTGCTCTATTGGGCTGGCAGTTCCAGTGGGTGTTCAATGAATCCGATGTGCTGGCACTCGCCATGCACTATGCAGATCCCAACTGGGCCGAAGGCGATTGGTACCTCAGCCTGCCTGGAGAATATCGCATCCTGTTCAATGCCCTGACCGGTCCGGTGATGAAATTGCTGGGTACCGCCTGGGCGATCCCGCTACTGCGGGCCTTGTTTCTGATCGCCTTTGGCTGGGTGATCAGTCGCTGGCTGCGCTCTGCTCAACTGGCTCCAGCGGCTCTTCTGTGGGCACTTTTCTTCCACTTTAGAAATCAATCTTTCCTGGCCGAAGAATGGATGTACGGCGGAATAGAGACCAAGGCCCTCGCCTATGTGCTCCTGCTTCTTTCGCTCTTCGCCATGCACCGTCAATATCCATGGCTCACCGGACTCTCGGCTGGTCTGGCCCTGAGTTTCCATGTGCTCGTTGGGTTTTTCGGTGGCTGCTCCCTTCTGTTGGTCCTCATCCTTCAGCGGAAAAGCCTCGGAAGACTCATTGAAAAATGGCCAGCCCTTCTGCTCTCCGCCCTTATCGGAGGAAGTTTTGGACTTTATTTCATTGGTTGTACGCTGTTGGCCGAACCCATACAAGGAATGGATGCGGCCTGGGACCTGTATGTCCACTTCCGCGTTCCTCACCATCTGTTGCCCGATGAGTTCCCCTTTGAAGGCTGGCTGTATTTTGGCTGCTTCATTGCCCTTCACCTTCTGAGCTTTCTCTGGGTGCGTTCTGATGAGCTGCTGGGCAGACTGCGCCTGCTGAGTCTTTGCAGCCTGCTCTTTTTTGCTTTGGGGGGGATGCTGTTCTTGGCGGACCAGACGCAGGCTCTGAGATATTATTGGTTCCGTCTGAGCGATGCCCTGCTCCCTTTCACCTCCTTTCTGCTTGTTGGTGCACTCCTCTCCCAACAACTGCAACTATGGACGCGCAACTGGTCAAAAATGAGCCGAAGGATCGGGGGCAGCATTCTGTTCTTGGCACCTCTGCTCCTGGCCTCAATGAACACCTACGATCGATGGACGAAAGCGGGCACGAACTACAGCGCTAGGAAAGAACATTGGATCATGCAGGAGACCGATCCGAGCGATGTCTTTTTGATCGATCCGGCGCAAAGCACCTTCTACTTCACCTACCAGCGTCCACAATATGTTTCGTTCAAGCATTTCCCGCAGGAAGCCGGGGCCATTATCGAATGGAGAAGAAGACTGGAGAATTGTGCGGGCCACCGTTGGCCCACATCAAAAGGCATGCACTTTCGAAAAGAGATCGGAGCTGTCTACAACAGCCTCGACGCCGAATACATCGAGCAATTGTGCAGGGAAGAAAACATCCGGTATGCTCTGTTTGCAGCGCACGCGCCCAGAAAAGAGGGATTGCCGGTGGCCTACCGAGATGAGCGCCAGATCATCTACGGTCCATTTGGTGCAGAGTTCAGTCCTTGAGCACCTCGGCCATTTTGGCTCCGATCTGCGCTGGAGAATCGACCACATGTATGCCACAGGCTCTGAGTTTGGCCTTTTTCGCCTGAGCAGTGTCGTCCGCTCCACCGACGATCGCGCCAGCATGTCCCATCGTTCTTCCTTTCGGTGCGGTCTCTCCGGCAATGAATCCAACGACCGGCTTATTTCCGTTCTCTTTGATCCAATCGGCTGCTAAGGCTTCCAGGTTTCCGCCGATCTCTCCGATCATGACGATACCCTTTGTCATTGGATCGTTCATCAGCAGCTCAACTGCATCTTTGGTGGTCGTACCGATGATCGGATCGCCTCCGATGCCGATCGCAGTTGTTACTCCGAGCCCGGCCTTTACGATCTGATCGGCCGCTTCATAAGTAAGCGTACCCGATTTGGAGACAATTCCGATCGATCCCTTCTCGAAGACAAATCCGGGCATGATGCCCACTTTGGCTTCGGCTGCAGAGATCACTCCAGGGCAGTTCGGACCAACCAGCGTGCAATTTTTATCCTTCAGGTATTCCTTCACCTTGATCATATCGCGCACCGGAATGCCTTCGGTGATGGCCACGATGACGGATATCCCTGCCTCGGCTGCTTCCATAATGGCATCTGCCGCAAAAGCTGGGGGAACAAAAAGAATGGAGACATCTGCTCCTGTTTCTTGGACGGCCTCCTCCACCGTATTGAAAACCGGACGGTCCAGATGCGTTTGGCCTCCTTTGCCCGGTGTGACACCGCCTACGACCTGCGTACCAAATTCGATCATTTGGGACGCGTGAAAGCTTCCTTCACTGCCAGTGAACCCCTGCACGATCACTCGGGAATTGCTGTCTACCAATACGCTCATCGATGTATTTTTTCTGATGGCTAAAGTAGGGGTCTGCGCCTCGTTCCACAAGTCGCCTTGGGCAGAGTATCTTCTGATATTGATGTATTGATGTACATATTTTCAACCCATTACAGCCAAGGAATTCAGTCGACCAGAGTTGAACAAAAAAATATTTGTTGAACTTTTTTACGCTTTAGCATGAACAAATGAATTTCGATGCAGTTACTTCTGAAACTAAAACACAAAAAACATGCGTACCCTCTCATTCAAATGGATAAGTCGTTTGGCTTTTGCCGCTCTGATCGGAATCACTTCTTTCGCCTGCAGCGATGACGATGACGACAACACGCCTGCACCTGTCCCCAATGTCATCACCATCGATGAAGTGGCAGCAAACGATGCGGACCTGAGCACATTTGTGGCTGTTTTGCAAGCCACTGGCCTGACATCTGTGGTTGCAGACGAAAATGCCAGTCTCACCGTATTTGCACCCGATAATGCAGCTTTTGCCGATCTGCTCGCTGCTTTCGGCGTCTCCACTTTGGACGATCTGATCGCTGCCGTTGGTGCTGACGCCCTGACAGAGATCGTGAAATACCACGTGATCGGAGCAGAGGTCATGTCTTCGCAGATCAGCGACGGATACGTAACGACTGAAGGCTTGAATGTACGGGGCGAAAAGATGAGCCTCTATCTGAGCACAGCAAGC
>RFXV01000149.1 GCA_009921445.1 Flavobacteriia bacterium | reverse complement strand
AGACCGGACAGTTTGCTGAAGCCCCAGGCGCCGAGAATGCCCACGAACTGAATGATGAGGATGGTGCCGATGAGCTGGGCGCTTTCCATCTTCAATTCATTGCTGCCGTACAGGCTGGCCAGAAGGATGATGGTCTGTACACCGGTACTGAAGAGGAAATAGGCGAGGATGAAGGGAATGGAAACCGGTATGCCTTTGAGTTTCTGAAAGGTGTCCCGAAGCCGAATGAACCCTCCCTTTATGCTGCGCAGCAATGGCTCGCGGAGGGCGGTATTCTCCTCTGGCATCCGGCGCAATGTGAGGCGCGCAAAACCCGCCCACCAAAGACCGGTAAGCACAAAACTGAGGCGGAAGGCCATCTTCTGGTCTTCAGAGCCGGTCTCCTGGCTCAGGATCATGCCCAAACACAGAATGAGCAGTATGGACGAGCCGATGTATCCGAGCGAATAGCCCTGCGCGCTGAGCTTGTCCTGTTCTTCTTTCTTGGCCACCACAGGCAAATAAGCATTGTAGAAGACCAGGCTGCTCCAGTAGCCCACACTGGCCACATAGCTAAGGCTCATCCCCAGCCAGATGCGTTCTTCCGTGAAGAAGAACATACCCATACAGGCGAGTGCCCCTATATCGAGGAAGCGCCGCATATAGAGCTTTTTTTTGTGCAGCTTGTCGGCCATTCCGCTGAGAATGGGCAGCAAGATCGCAACCGTGATGAAGGAGGCGGCCAGGACATAGGAGTAAAGTGCACTGGAAGGATAGCTGCGCAACCCGATGAACGGCCAGTTGAGTTCGATGATCTCTGGCGCTACCCAATCGAAATACAGCGGAAAGACCGCGGTGGAGATGACCAATGAATAGACGGAGTTCGCCCAGTCGTAAAAGGCCCAGGCTTTTTGTGTCTTGTTCATTGGATCTGATTTGGCAGGCCGTTGCCTCTTATCCCTGTTGTGTTTTGATCAGATTGAGCGCTGAACCCGCCTTGAACCACTCGATCTGCTGCTCATTGTAGGTGTGCAGGCAGCTGATCTCTTCAACAGTTCCATCCGAATGCCGGATGCGCAACTGCAGCGGACGGCCCGGGGCCATTTCCTTCAGGTCGATCAGATCGAAGCGGTCGTCCTCTTGGATCTTGTCGTAATCCGATTCCTGGCTGAAGGTCAGCGCCAGCATGCCCTGTTTCTTCAAATTCGTTTCGTGGATGCGGGCGAAAGACTTCACCAATACGGCCCGAACACCGAGGTGCCGGGGCTGCATGGCCGCGTGTTCGCGCGAGCTGCCTTCTCCGTAGTTGTGGTCGCCCACCACCAAACTCCCGATCCCTTCTTTCTTGTACGCCCGCTGGGTGTCGGGTACGCCGCCCAGTTCGCCGGTCAGCTGATTCTTGACCGAATTGGTCTGCTCATTGAAATAATTCACCGCTCCGGTCAGGGTGTTGTTGGCAATGTTGTCCAGATGACCGCGGAAGCGCAGCCAGGGCCCGGCCATGGAAATATGATCGGTGGTGCACTTGCCTTTGGCCTTGACCAAAAGGACGAGATCGTTGAGGTTGTCTCCGTTCCAGGGGGCAAAGGGTTCGAGCAGCTGCAGCCGTTCCGATCCGCCATCCACCACGACCTCTACGCCCGATCCATCTTCTGCCGGTGCATGATATCCTGCTTCTTCCACATCGAATCCCTGAGGCGGCAGTTCGATGCCCTGTGGTTCTTTCAGTTTGACTTGTTCCCCCTCTGTATTGGTCAGGGTGTCGGTGAGTGGGTTGAAGGTGAGATCTCCCGCGATGGCAAGTGCCGTCACCAATTCGGGCGACGCCACGAAGGAATGCGTCTTCGGGTTGCCATCGTTCCTCTTTGCGAAGTTGCGGTTGAAGGAGGTGATGATGGAATTGGCTCGGTCCGGGTCGTCCGTATGCCGCGCCCATTGTCCGATGCACGGACCACAAGCATTGGCCAGCACAACGCCGCCGATGCGCTCGAATTTTTCGAGCAATCCGTCCCGCTCCGCTGTGAAACGCACCTGTTCAGAGCCGGGTGTTACGGTGTATTCAGACTTGACCTCGAGTCTGAGTTCGCTCGCCTGATCCGCTACAGAACCGGCACGGGTAAGGTCCTCGTAGCTGGAATTGGTGCAGGATCCGATCAGTCCTACTTCCAGTTTTTCAGGCCATCCATTGCTTTTGACCGCATGGGCGAATTCCGATATAGGTGTCGCCAGATCCGGTGTGAACGGACCGTTCACGTGTGGCTCCAGAGTTGAAAGATCGATCTCGATCACCTGGTCGAAATACGCCTCCGGATCGGCATAGATCTCTGGGTCAGCCGTCAGATGTTCGGCATACTTCTCGGCCAGATCGGCCACATCTGCTCGGTCGGTCCCTCGCAGGTAGGCGGCCATTTTTTCGTCGAATCCGAAGGTGGAGGTGGTCGCTCCGATCTCCGCACCCATATTGCAGATGGTTCCTTTGCCTGTGCAGCTCAATGAGCGGGCACCTTCTCCAAAGTATTCAACGATGGCTCCTGTGCCGCCCTTCACGGTCAGAATGCCAGCCACCTTCAAGATGACGTCTTTGGCCGAAGCCCAACCATTGAGCTTTCCTTTCAGGTGCACACCGATCAGTTTTGGGAACTTCAGTTCCCAGGGCATTCCTGCCATGACATCCACGGCGTCGGCGCCACCAACGCCAATGGCCACCATGCCCAGCCCGCCGGCATTCACCGTGTGGCTGTCGGTGCCGATCATCATGCCTCCGGGGAAGGCGTAATTTTCGAGCACGACCTGGTGGATGATCCCCGCACCGGGTTCCCAGAAGCCAATGCCGTATTTGTTCGAGACGCTTTGAAGAAAATCGAAGACTTCCGAACTCTTGTTCCGTGCATTCTTCAGGTCCTCAGAGGCGCCAAACTCGGCCTGTATGAGGTGGTCGCAATGCACCGTGGACGGAACAGCTGCTTTCGCCTTTCCAGCCTGCATGAACTGAAGCAGAGCCATCTGTGCGGTGGCGTCCTGCATGGCCACCCGGTCGGGTGCAAAATCAACATAATCCACTCCACGCGCGTACTTCTTAGCAGTCCCGTCCCAGAGGTGGGCGTACAGGATCTTCTCTGTGAGGCTCAGTGGCCTGCCGAGAAGTGTGCGCGCCTGCTCAATGCGTTCTGGGAATCGGTCATAGACCGCTTGGATCATGTCGATATTGAATGCCATATGCCTCTTTCTGATTTGAACCGCGAAAATACAGAATGCTACGGGCACCCCATTCGGAGCGTAAATATGCCTTGTTATGCGGCCCTTTCCGCGTTAAAAAACGGATGAGCGCAGGTCTTTTCAGTACCTTTCGCTTTCTAATTTGAAGAGAAATGGAAGGGTCACCGCTCCAAAAACGATTGAACAGATACACGGCTTTGGCCACAGCCGCAGCAGCAGCACCAGCTGTTCAGGGTCAGGTCTTTTATACCGATCTAAATCCGGATTCTTTGGTGACCGGAAATCTCGACTTTGCTGTATTGGACATCAACAACGACGGCATTCAGGACTACACGGTCATCACCATCGACACTCTGTACAGCAACGCACCGATCAAGGGAGCGGCCTTCGGGTATTATTATAACACGACCAACAGCCAGTATTTCTCAGACAATGCTGTTCTGTCCAGCGGAAGTCGGGTGGATATGCTTGACAACGGAGCCATGGTCAGTTCTGGCCAAATGTGGTTGTCTGGTGGTTTTATGGCACTTAAGCTCTACGGCTATCCGCTCTACAACATGCCCTGGGATATGGGCGGAACCGACAAGTTCGTCGGGGTCAAGCTCGAACTCAACGGTGGATTCCATTACGGATGGGTTCGTCTGGATGTGAACCCGGGCAGCGACACCATCATCGTCAAGGACATGGCAGTGGAACTCAATGAAGGCGACCCCATTTTGGCCGGCGATATGACGGGATCTATGGCAGTGATCGAGGAGCTCAAGGCTCTGCGAAGCATCGTACATGCAGACGGCAGTATTCGGGTAGAGACCGATCCGGCTTTCG